>VHBA01000037.1 GCA_016872175.1 Sphingomonadales bacterium
CCCAGTCGTAAATTTCCTTTTTAGAGCCGGTGCAGAACTGCCAGTTCAGGCGATCAGCGCGGAAACGGGCAGCGTAATTTTTCAGAACAGGCACACTGTCAGATTCAGGATCGATAGAAATGGAAAGAAAGCGCACTTTGTTATTTCGGTAGAACTTTTCAGCTACGGTTTGTACCTGTTTGTTCATTTCCGGACAAATCTCAGGGCATGAAGCGAAGAAGATATTAGCCACCACGATGCAGGTATCAAAATCTGCCATGGTAACCGTTTTGCCTGTATGGTCCTTGAGCTGAATTTCGGTGATGGTGTGGTATTGCCTGGTTCCATCGGGCAGTGTTTCGGTCTGGCCAAGATAATCCAATGGCTTGTGGACCCATTTTGCTTTTCCCAAATAGAAAATACCCAGAATGGGTAAAATAATGATGACCGCAACAGCGGCCACCCTCAAAATACCGTTTTTATCTTTTAAACCCATTACTTGGCGTATGTGAGCGCATTGCCTTCATACAACAATCCCATTACCAGTCCTATGATAAAAACCGTGGGCACCAGAATGATTAGGGCGAGGTTAATTTTTTCGTACTTCATGTGCATAAAAGCTCCTACAATGTAATAGGCTTTCACGATTCCGAAGAAAATAAAGATGAAATTTCTGAAACCGGTGTGGGGCATCACAAAGTAAATGATGAAGTCAAGAACGGTAATTCCCAGCAAAATCCAGAAAGTGCGCCAAAGTTCTTTGGTCCCGTGACTTTCGGCCGGGGGAATGTAGTTTATGGCATCGTATTCGCCGGGTTTGGTATAGAATTCCATAGTAATTTAAATATTAATCAGATGAGGTAGAAGAAGGTAAATACAAACACCCATACAAGATCTACGAAGTGCCAGTAAAGACCTGCTTTTTCGATCATTTCATAGTGACCGCGGCGATCAAATGCACCCCTGGCAGCCATGATGGTTACAGCCACGTTTATGATAACACCACTGAATACGTGAAAACCATGGAAACCTGTTACGATAAAGAACAGTGCCGCAAAAGGAACGGGGCCTGCAGTGCGGTATTCAGGTTCCCATTCAAAATGGTCACCAAAATTAAGTGCACCAAACACCTTATGCCCGGCTTCTGTAATTCCAAACTGATTGCCATACAAGGTAGCGCCTTCACCAATGAAAACTGACCATTCCCAGGCCTGACACCCCAGGAACATGGCACCACCGATGATGGTGTATATCATGTAACGAACTACTTCTTTCTTGCTCTTGCGGTGACCGGCCTCAACAGCGAGTACCATGGTTACCGAAGACATAATCAGAATGAATGTCATTACACTCACAAACAGCAACGGCAAATGCAGGCCGTGCATGAAAGGAAAATGGTTGAAGATTGATGCCGGATCGGGCCATTTGGTTACGATAGGCGTTTGCACGTTGCTAAAGCGCTGTGCCCCATACTGCACAAGCAGACTGGAGAAAGTAAATGCGTCAGAAAGCAGGAAAAGCCACATCATGAGCTTTCCGTAACTTACATTGAAAGGAGACCTTCCACCGGCCCACATGGGCTGTTGTTCAAAGGCCGCTTGTTGATGATTCGCCATTGTTCAAAATTACCCTGCGAAATAAAGGAATAAATACAAATAAATCCACAACAATCCAACAAAATGCCAATAAGTGTGGGTAACCTTCATCAGGGTAAGTTCTTTTTTGTGCACCTGAAACCTGAAAGCCTTTGTTAATGTGACAGTTAGAAGTATAATTCCGCCCAGCACATGCAGTAAATGCACCAAAGAAATTGCATATACATAGCTGGCTGAAATGTCTTCCGGGTCTGCATTAACCGGCATCAGCCCCATCGAAATCATGTTTTTCCAGCCTAAATACTGCAATACACAGAACAAAACACCCAAAATCCAGGTAGTGATGAGGTATAATTTATTGGCTGCCAATTCATCATTTTTAGCTGCGCGATTGGCCAGGAAAATGGATATACTGCTGATTACTGCCACAATAGCCGAATACAAAAATTGTATAGGCAAATCAAACTTTGTCCAGGTATTTTTTGCCGCCGCATCGGGCATGTGCACGATATACGCACTCACGAAGGCAGCAAACAGCATACAGCTGGCAATGATCATCAGTACCAGATTAAAGCGCATAGGCTCTATCCGATAGTTTTCTTTGGGTCTTTTTGAAGCAACTTTTGTGTTCATGGATTTTTAAAATAAAATATAGGAAAGAAATACCACGGGGGTATGCAGAAATGATGTAAACAGGAGCTTCCGAGCATCGGATATTTCCAGGGTTTTGTGCAATTTTACAGCATAAAACAAAAATAGGATTCCGGCAGGCAGCACGCCCGCAAGTACCCATGTATCACACATCCCATACACAACAGGCATGGCGCTGGTGGCAATAAGAATTAGGGTATAAACCAATATTTGAAAGGCACTGTATTTATCGCGTCCGCCTTTGCTGGGAAGCAACCAGTAGCCTGCCTTCTGATAATCATCGTGTAGCAGCCAGGCAATAGCCCAAAAATGCGGAAACTGCCAGAAAAACTGCACCAGAAACAGGATGACTCCGGCTTCATCAATAGCGCCTGTAGCGGCTGTATAGCCAATCAGTGGCGGCAAAGCTCCCGGAATGGCACCAATCATTACCGCGAGGGGCGTAACGCCCTTCAAGGGCGTATAAACAAACACGTATAGCAACAGCGATATTCCACCCAAAATGGCTGTTAACAATGGTGCAGTAAAAAGCAAAACCACCACGCCTGCAATACCACAAAGCAATGAAAACACCCTGGCCTGAGATTCGCTGAGACGGCCTTCCACAATCGGACGGGTCTGGGTACGAGACATTTGGCTGTCCTGCGTTTTTTCCAGTAACTGGTTCAATCCGTTTGAACCAAAGACAATCAGCAACCCTCCCAGTAAAACCCCAGAAAATACCAACCAGTTAAAACCAGACAGGCTGTTATCTGCCGAATGAAACTTACAACCCAGCAAATACCCAAAAATTGAGGTAGCCACCACCGTTGATGTGAGGCGGAATTTTACCAGATCAAAATATGCTTTAACTATAGTATTCACAGGGCTTTACTTTAACAATTTTAAACCGCATTGTGTTTGGCAATTCTCCAATAAAAAATCAAAATAGGCTGGCTGGCACCCAAAACGATATGAAGCACCTGGGTTACCGGTGGTAAGACATAATTGATATTGATGGCGCCCAGTGTAATCTGACAAAACGCAAGCATACCTGCAATACCAAAAGCACGTGCCTGAATGGGTGCACTTTTTTTACCCGATTTCCACAACCAAAAAGCATATACCATGAACAAAACAGGCATATAACGATGCACAGCAAAAGAGGCACCCATGGCTGACCAGTTTAGTATGCCATCTTTGGACAGTGTACCGGAAATGCTCAGCTGCTCAACATTTTCGCGGGCAAGTGTTCCCAAAAAGACAATAAACAGGGAAAATAATAACAATATTGTCCATTGCGTATTCTGCTTTGTCTCACCTTTTGCAAACAAAAATCCTGATTGATTATTCAATGCCAGCATAAAAAAGTAAATACTGGAAAAAGAAAGCATAAAATGCACGGAAACGATACCGGGTAGCAGGTTGGTGGCCACCACAATGCTTCCCAGCCAGGCGTTCAGCAATAGCGCAATAAACCCCAGTGTAGCATATACAAAAACCTTTCTTACAGAATTAAGAAATCGGAACGAAAACAGCCAGAAAAACAGGGCAAACAGTCCGGCAAGCACTCCAAACAGGCGATTGACGTATTCTATCCAGGCTTTGGCCGCATTGAATGGTTCGGGTGTGAAAATAGCCTTATTATTTCTGATTTCAGCAGCTTTTTCTGTCCATCCAAGCTTTTCAAGCATCGTAGCAAACTTGTTCACCTTTTGAATTCGCTTTTCCAAAAACATTTGCATGTAGTTGGGTGGCAACTGACAATCACAGGTAGGTGGCGCCAGTAATCCAAAACATTTGGGCCAATCGGGGCAGCCCATGCCACTGCCTGTTACGCGAACCAGTCCTCCGAGCAAGAACAATAAAAAAACAGACGAACAGGCGAGAATACCTGTTCGTCTGAAAAAAATATTGGGGAATATACCTTGCAGTGCAGACAAGGACCTATCAACTCCAGCCAAACACGCGTTTGATGGCGGCAAACAATACGTTTTCCGCAACTTCTTCTTTCTTGGTTGATTTGCGCTTGGGTGCAGAACCGTGGCCATCACCACCGGTTCCAGCAGTATCTGACTCATCGGGAACATACTGAGGGAAATAGTCATCCTCACGGTCAGGGCGGCTATACTCGTAGGGTCCACGGTAAACCTCAGGAATTGCACCGGGCCAGTTTCCGTGAAGGTGCTTTATAGGGGAGCTCCACTCGAGCGAGTTGCTCTGCCATGGATTTTGTTCAGATTTCTTACCGCGGAAGATGCTGTAAAAGAAGTTCCAGAGGAACAACAACTGAGCAGCACCGCCAACAATGGCAGCAATGGTCATCATCTTGTTTACATCCATCCACACATCAAATTCTTTCACCAAGGTGAACATATAGTAACGGCGGGGTACACCGGCCAAGCCCATAAAGTGCATAGGGAAGAACACCAGGTATGCGGTAATGAAAGTAATCCAGAAGTGGAACTGACCCAGCGTATTGTTCAGCATACGGCCATACATGCGGGGGAACCAGTGGTAAATACCCGCAAACATTCCAAAGATAGCGGACGATCCCATCACCAGGTGGAAGTGGGCTACCACGAAGTAGCTGTCGTGCATTTGGATATCCAGTGCGGCATTACCCAGGTAAATACCCGTTAGACCACCTGAAATAAAGAACGAAACCAGACCAATAGAGAACAGCATGGCAGGCGTAAAACGCAGGTTGCCTTTCCATAGGGTTGTTAGATAGTTAAAGACTTTGACCGCCGATGGAACCGCAATAATTAGGGTAAGAATCATGAAAACACTGCCCAGGAACGGATTCATACCGGTGATAAACATGTGGTGACCCCAAACGATGAACGAGAGGAAAGAAATACCCATAAGCGATATAACCATGGCTGTGTAGCCGAAAATGGGCTTACGTGCGTTGGTTGAAATTACTTCAGAGGTAATACCCAATGCAGGCATCAGAATGATGTATACTTCGGGGTGACCCAGGAACCAGAACAAATGCTGATAGAGTACAGGGCTACCACCGATGTTTTCCATGGCACCTACCCCCTCCAAATAGATATCTGAAAGGTAGAAGGAAGTTCCAAAGCTTCTGTCGAAAATAAGGAACAAGCCGGCACCCAGCAAAACGGGGAATGAAAGCAAACCCAGCACAGCCGTAAAGAAGAATGCCCAGATGGTTAAAGGCATGCGGTTCATGCTCATGCCTTTGGTACGCATGTTTAGCACAGTGCTGATATAGTTAATACCACCCAATAGGGCTGAAACGATAAATAAAATAATGGCAACCAACCACAAGGTCATACCCAGACCTGATCCGGGCATGGCTTTTTCCATGGCGCTTAGCGGTGGATAAACGGTCCAACCGGACGATGCAGGACCAGTCTCAACGCCCACTGAAATGAGCAATACTACTGATGACATGAAGAAAAACCAGTAGCTGAGCATATTCAGGAATGGCGATGCCATGTCGCGGGCACCAACCTGTAATGGAATTAACAGATTGGAAAATGTGCCGCTAAGACCGGCGGTGAGCACGTAAAATACCATGATGGTACCGTGAATGGTAACAAGACCCATGTAGAAATTGGGATCCAGCTTGCCATCCTGAGCCCATTTACCCAACAACATTTCCAAGATACCGAATTTCTCATCGGGCCATGCCAATTGCATGCGGAACAAAAGAGACATTACCAGTCCTACAATGCCCATAGTAATCCCTGTAATCAGGAACTGCTTGGAAATCATTTTGTGATCCATGGAGAACACATACTTGCTGATAAAGCTTTCCTTGTGCTCGTGATGGTCGTGGCCGTGATCGTGATGGTCTGTATGTAAAGCAGCGGTGCTCATAATCTATTTCTTTTCTATTTTAACGGATGGTAACGGTATTTGGTTTTACGATGCCTGAATCTTTTTTATCAGTGCCTTCCTCGTTAGGAGCCGGGGCTGCAGGAGGTGCCACAAAGGGTATCTGGGTTGCCAGCCAAGTGTTGTATTCTGCCTCAGAACCCACAACAGTAATTTTAATTTTCATGTTGTAATGGGCTCCTCCACAAATTTTATTGCAGTACAGGTAAAATTCAAAGTCTTTGTTATTTTTCTCTGCTCGGGCTTCTTCAGTGGTTTTGTTGGGCACGAAAGAGAACCAGGTAGCCATGCCGGGAACCACGTTCATCTGGCCGCGGAAATCAGGGAACCAGGCTGAATGAATAACGTCGCGGGCACGGAAATTGAATGTATAAGATTTGCCTTTCACAAGCACAATTTCAGTTGTGATTTTGTCATCATTTCCGGTATTGTTAAATACCTTATCATTTTTACGGAGAGTATTGATGCGCGTTATAGTAGTGTTTTTGCGACGCAGGTCTTTTTTCAGTTGACGAACATAAGAACCTGATTCAGCATCCTCCATTTTGGTTTTCAAATCTTTGAAAACAGCAGGATAGGCAGTAGCATTGCTTCCGGTGTTGAATTTAACGAAGTCAGCTTTCCATGCTTTGGCAGAATCATCAGCGGATGCAATCTGCATATTGAGCAGGGCTGTATCTTTTTTCAGGTCAGAGATCAGGGAATCAACATGTTCCTGCACGGCCAAACCCAATGGATTCTTACCACTGATGAAAGTAAAGTGGCTTTGACCAAACTGATTGTCGGCACCGGCATAGCGGGCTTTCCAACCAAATTGATAGGCAAATACTTCAATTTCCTGGGCATCCTTAGGTTTTTCAGATGTGATTTTCGACCAGGTATTAAAACCGCGCAAAACCAAAAAGGTAAGCACGATGGCAGGAACAATTGTCCAAGCCAATTCCAGTTTATTGTTGTGAAAATAGTAAAGGGCCTTCTGACCATCGCGGTAGCGATATTTGAACATGAAATAAAACAACAATCCCTCGGTAATGGCAAACACCACGAATGTAAAACCGAACGTCCAGTTAAACATGCTGTCAATGGTTTCGCCATGCTCGGAATAAGAATCCCCAATCATTACATATTTACCATGGTAAATCATTTCGTACCAAATACCCGCCACAGAAGCAACCAAAAAGATGATGGCAACCCAGCGGTTGGTTGAGTTCCAGTTGACAACTTTCTTGCCGGTGATTTTTTCTGTGAGTGAGCCAATATCAAATGCGCGAGCAACAATCAGGATTAGCAACACACACAGCACACAGTAGCTGATAAATTCCCAGTCCCAGTTAGCCAAACTAAACTCTTTGGGCGGCTGAATTACATCGGAAGCCGATTGGGCTATTGCAAAAAATGGCAGGGCCAGTAACACCATCGCTGAAAAGACCTTCTTGATGGAAGTGGCAGCGATGCCGGACAAATGGTTATTTTTCATTTATACCAATTATGAATTTCGTGGCGCAAATTTAAGAATCATCGGCTTGATTTAAGCAAAAAATGAGAAAATTTAAGAAAGTTTATTAACGTTTTGAAATACAGTCAGATGATTACCGTCTGCTTTGGGTTTTGACCATCTCAAGCAGCATGCTTTGGCTATTCGCCTCAGGCAAAATGTGGATATTGTTTCCCCCACCATGTGCACTCAGGTGCTTGAGCAATTCCAAGGCTGTTGGATTTTGGCCTACCATGATAGTACTCAGATGTATTCCTTCCTTGCTACCGTCAGAAATCATTTTTTCCATGGCTTTGCGACCCATACCACCTGTGGTAAACACCCCGTCGGTGACAATGACTATCTGGTTGTTTCCATTCGCCTGAAAGTGCTGTCTTGCCTGTTCATAGGCCAGCTTAAGTGCCGCGCCGCCATTGGTGCCGCCTTCTGTTTTCAACCGGTTGATACGACTGTAAATACTGTCTTTATTCTCGACCGGACCATGCGGATGTATTACCTTGGCCTCACTGCTAAAGCCAATTACACCAAGGCGGTCATCATTACGCAGGGCGGAAACCAAAATGGCCATGGTGGATTTTAATGTCTCCATTTTCCCGTCGCGCTTCATACTCATACTGGCATCCACGATAAATACCAGGTTGTTGATTTTATACAAATCACTTTCCAGCAAACCATCATCGGGATGCAAATGCTCCTCCAGCTCTGAGGTATCCATGAGGGATAGCCCTGAAGAAGCTTCATCCCTCCCACCGGTGGCATCGTTGCCTGACACAACCGGCACTTCGAGTGGTTTTGGATCCATATAAATGATAAATTTACTTTGGTAAGGCTCCAGCGTAATGAGGGCGAGATAGTCCTCAAAACCCGATTTGGTGCATGAAACACGGTAATTTCCGGGAATAACAGCCATGCGAAATCCTTCGGCGTATGGTTCGAGCCGAACCCGTTTACCATTGCTCTCTTTCACTGAAAACTCATCTGGTTTAATTCGTTCATCCGTATTGCGGTTGCGGATTTCCACCTGCACCAACTTTTCCTGTTTGTTTTCATCAGCATTAGCCGGATTTACGACAGGACATCGCAACTGTGCCGACGGATCAAATCCTTTGATATTCCCTTTCAGCTTAAATATCAGGGGCTCGGCCCGGCTGCTGATATACAAAGGCACATCCAGCTGAAATTTACCCTGGCGGGTTGTGTAATAGACCATATATACCTCAACCGTTTTTCCGGGCTCTACCAGGCGGGTATTGAAAAAAATGGCAACTTCCTCCTTGTAATATGTGGGCAAAAACACAAAATCTTTTTCAGTGGCATTCCTGATTTTAAAACGCGCCGTATCGTTTTTCCAGAACATTACATCCCCAAAATCCCAAACCTGCCTGTCAGGTACTACATCCTGTGCCGATACACGCATAACAAACAGAAAAATGAATATGGCAAATAGGAGATGCATCCAGGTTCTTTTTATTACAACGGCAAAAATACTGCCGAAATTATATGCTCAGGGAATCCCACTGTGCGGCCAGCATGATAAATGTCTCTACTGACAGTTGCTCTGCCCGTTTCCCTTTCAGTTCTTCGGGCAATACAAACCCGGGCTTTGAGGATGTTAGCGGTTTCAACGCATTAGACAAGGTTTTTCGACGCTGGTTAAAAGCTGTTTTCACCACCAGTGCCAGACTTTTATAAGTGCAGGCCGGGGGCTGCTCCTTTCGCATACAGGCCATTACACCGCTTTTTACAGACGGTGGAGGATTGAAACTGCCTTCGTTTACGGTAAATAAATATTTACAATCATAGAATGCCTGTAGCAATACACTGGTTACACCGTATTCTTTGTTACCATGCTCGGCACAAAAACGCCGCGCCACCTCACGCTGAAACATTCCACCAAAAAACTGCACCGGATTTTTAGCTTCCAAAACCCGAAAAGCAATCTGGGTGGATATATTGTAGGGATAATTGCCAATAACAGCCACTTCCCCCTCGCCGAATAACTCATTTTCCGAAATGACCAGAAAATCGCCGTGTATTACATTCAGTTCTTTGGCCCAGGCCTGCTGATGCAGCCATTGCACGCTTTCTGCATCAATTTCCACACAAAACAGTTTTTCTTGATGTGATTCCAACAAGGGTTTTGTGAGAATGCCCATGCCGGGCCCTACTTCTACTACCCTTTCCCAGTTGCCCGGAGGTATGGATGTTGCAATTTTTAACGCAATGGCCGGATCGGTGAGAAAATGCTGACCCAGCTGCTTTTTGGGAGCGACCTTTTGCATCAGGGCCAAAATGTGATGAAATGTTTGGTAACCGCCTCGCTGAGGGAATGCAGGTTGTGGTTGTCGGATGCCTCGGCAGCATCGCATACAGTACCGTCTTTTTTGAGGATATGAATACCGCCTTTGCGGGGTTTGTAGGCCAGATTTTCTAGCAATCCTGAACGCACAAAGTAAGTTGCGTCGCTGTCCGACATAAAACCAAACCGCTGCTGTGTTTTGGCCATGCATTCAGCCCTCAGTTCCTGAGAAATGGGTTTATCCTGGATAACAATTTTGGGCAAATTGCGGTTAAGCATTGCCTCGGAGAGGGTTGATAAAACCCTGTCTTCGTGAAACTGCCATGCTTTCACAGCCGTCATGATATCATGGTCATCCAGCAGCACAAACAGATCCAGCGATTCTTCATCAAATTTTTCGGCCGAAATAGTTTTACCCAGAAAATGAATGAGGGGGTGATAACTGCCCAGTGATGCTATATTCGACGCCACATGTCGGGCCCGCTGTAGGATTGCAATTAACAATTCATCGGCGGCAACTGCGGTTTTGTGCAGGTAAACCTGCCAGTACATCAGGCGCCTGGCTACAATGAACTTTTCTACCGAGTAAATGCCTTTCTCTTCCACCACCAGGTTGCCGTCTTTCACATTGAGCATATTGATGAGGCGGTCTCCGCCCACCACACCTTCGCTTACACCTGTGTAGAAACTGTCGCGCTGCAGGTAATCCAGTCGGTCCATATCCAACTGACCTGAAATAAGCTGCGACAAAAATGGTTTTTGCGGATAGTCTCCCTTGAAAATGCGGATGGCCAGCTCCAGTTTGCCGCCAAACTCATTATTGAGCCGGTGCATGATGAGTGTGGATATATATTCATGGCTAACGCCTTCAATCAGGGTGTGCTCCAGGGTGTGGCTGTAAGGTCCGTGGCCTACATCGTGCAACAGAATGCCCAGCCAGGCGGCTTCAGCTTCTTCATCGGTGATCTGCACTCCTTTTGTGCGCAGCGTTTCAATGGCACGCACCATTAGATTTAGTGCGCCGAGGGCATGGTGAAAACGGGTGTGGGTAGCACCGGGATATACCACTTCGCTGAGCCCCAGCTGCCGTATGCGGCGTAACCGCTGAAAATACGGATGCTGAATCACATCGTGCATCAGCGCCGAGGGCACGGTCATAAAACCATACACCGGGTCGTTGATGATTTTGTTTTTATTCAGCGGCTGCATCGTTGCAAAGGTACAATTTCCCTGGGTTATTACCCTTTTTCATCCCAGATGAGTTTCTGCCCGGGCATGGGCTTTTTGGGTTTAACCCGCTCAATGAAGTCTCTCACGCTATCGGCATACACTTCTGTAGGCATGGCTTCCAGGTACTGATCATAAAGATAAAGCATTTCATCAAACTGGGCAGTATTGATGCCTTCCTTGCGCATCATTCTGCGATAACCGGAGGCCGCATGCAGCCATGCACTCACATTCACATTGAGGGGATTGGCGGTTTTGACCACATATTTTTTAAACAAACCCACCGCTTTTAGGTCTTTGCCCTGCCTTTCAGCACTGAGGCCCATGTACCAATAGGTTCCGGGCAGGTTGGTGTCGGATTCCAGTACCTTCCGTAGTAAGCTGTCTGCCTCGGAAAACCGCGACTGAAAAATAAGTGCATGCGACATCAGATGCTTGATATCATTGTCGGTGGGGTGTTGCGCAAGTATGCGCAGACAGATATGTTCTGCCTTAAGAAATTCTTTTTTGCGAATGGCTTGTTGTATCTGAGCCAACTCGCCGAGAGACTCATCATCATCCTGAGCGAACGTTGCCATGGGCAATAAAGACAGTATCAGAATAATTAATTTTAACAGATTGGCTAAAATGTGCTTCACCTTTCGGAAATTTGTCATGCAAAATAAACTTCAAAAGTTGGGCCGCTTTATCATTCTTACCATTTTTATTTCTTTTCTGGGTTTGACAAACTGCCAAAAAAAGCCCGATTACCTGAAATCGTACGGCAGCGAAGACAGCACCACCAGGCTTTTTGACAGGCCTTGTCTGAAATTGAGGGTGGGGCAAAAATTCAAGGTGTTTATTACTTCCGATACCGCAAAACCCGAGCAGATTCATATTCATTACGGCAGCAATCTGCTGGACAAAGTTAAGGTGGAATGGAAGGATGATTACTGTGTGATTGAAGATAAAAACAACTTCAACTGGGTGCGTAGTTTCAAAGTTCAGCCGGTTTGCACACTTAATATCCATAAAATAAACGCACTGGACATTCAGGGAGCCGCTTCCGTAACCTTCTTGGATACCATCTATACTGACCAGGTAGATGTGCTAATGAACAGTGTGGAGAATCAGAAACTGCTGCTGCACTGCGGAAATCTATACGGAAATGGTGTAAACGCGGGACATGTGGTTTTGGAAGGTCAGGGCACCATCTTTGCCTGGGGCTGTGAAAACGGCAGCAGCTTTGATGCAAGCAACCTCAGATCTGACGATGCCTATATTTATCACTATGCTGCCCGTGATGTGAAGGTAAATCCCAAAAAAATACTGGAAGCCACCGTATATGGAATCGGCAATATTGTTTACTACCGCGATCCGCAGGTGAAACTGGGCAAAAAAGAATTGGGCAAAGGGAGAGTGGTAAAACAATGAGTTTTCTTGGGCTGCAACCCGGCCTTACGCTGGCTATTATTGCGGCCAACGTGATTTTATGGCTGATGCTGCAAAGCAATCACAGCCTGCTGGAGCGGATGATTTTCGTGTACCGCTCGGTGGCACACGACCGTGAATACGACCGGTTGATTGCCTCAGGTTTTGCACACCACAGTTTTTTTCATTTGCTGTTCAACATGATGACGCTGTATTACTTTGGTCCTACAGTAGAAATGCTATACGGCAGACTGGGTTTTGCGGTGATTTACCTTGCGGCCATTGTGGGTGGAAACTTATTTACCATGGTTACGCACCGCAACAACCTCAATTACAGTGCCCTTGGTGCTTCGGGGGGCTTGTTCGGGGTGGTGTTTGCGTTTGTATGGATGCTGCCCGATGCCCGGCTTGCCTTGTTTTTCATACCGGTTTTTATTCCGGGATGGTTGTTTGCCATTATTATATGTTGGATTTCCATGATTTTATCGCAGCTGCCAAGGGCCGGTGAGGCTGGCATTTCGCATGAAGGGCATTTGGGAGGTGCTGTAACGGGTGCGCTGGTGGCGCTATTGTTTCACATTCCTGAAAATGTGCGCATGGAGCAGGTAGGGTTTTTGGCAGGGTCCATTTTACCTGTTATTGGGTTTGGGATATGGAAATGGCTGAGGCCGGGAAAGGGGATTTAGACCTCCGATTTCTCTTTGAAATTTCAGCAAAATTGACTATATTTGCACCCCCGTTCTAAAAACGATTGAAAGAAATTATTGGCCAAGAAAAATGGCTGTTATTGCCCAGATGGCGAAATTGGTAGACGCACCGTCTTCAGGTGGCGGCGCCGCAAGGTGTGCAGGTTCGAGTCCTGTTCTGGGCACTAATTTCTTTCATTTGCCCAGGTGGCGAAATTGGTAGACGCACTACCTTGAGGTGGTAGCGCTGGAAACGGCGTGCTGGTTCGAATCCAGTCTTGGGCACGAATAAAAAAGTCCTGCACGAAGTGCGGGATTTTTTTATGGCCGCGACCGAAGCTTGCTTCGGGGAGCGGACAGAAAAAATACCGTGGTGAGCGAAGCGAGCCAGGACTTTTTTGTTAGTAAGCCCCCTCGTAAGACGTAATGGATCACTGAAAGTAATCCAGTCTTGGGCACGATTAAAAAATCCCGCACATTGTGCGGGATTTTTTAATTAGGTGTAATGCAAATACCCTCCCATTGAAAAGCATCCATTGAGAAAATCGAGTTAGCTTAAGCCTTATTCTACCGATTCTATCCTAAAAAATGTGTGATATAACCCACGCCATATTTGCGAAGCGTTTTGAAATTTCCAATTTATATAATCACCCTGGTTCATGCTGATGATGGCAGAAGTACAAGTAGCAAGATCCTGTCCACCCGTATTAACAGATAGTATGTTGCAAATGGTAGCATCGTTCAAATAAGCATAAAGCCGAGGATTGCCGTAGGAAGCATTATGGTTAAAATAAACATTGGTGGTAACTCTAAATTTCCCCGTGAATGGTGCAACCCATCTATCACTACTCGAGCCTGTTCCAGATCCATCAAAAAATCCATACGAACTACCATATACCGCTTTAACATTGTCGGCTGTGGACGTGCCAAAATCATTCAAAGCTGAGCCCACGGCGTACGTGCCTGTACTACCGGCATTTGTGTGAACCTCAGTATAAACAGCAACTTTCTTTGTGGCTGCTAAAGCTTGCCAGATGCTACCATTGCTGTATTCCAAAACTCCACCGGTACTGATGTTATAACGTAATGCCCCGGCGCCGGCAGTATTGGCAGCAGTAGAGGTTGTGCCAATGCCTAAATAACCGTCTCCGGGATCAGTGGTACTGGTCGGGTTTGTTCTGATATCAAGTTTCGCATTCGGAGTTGTTGGGCCTATGCCCACCTTCCCTGTGCGGTATATTGGGTCTGCTTTATTGCTCCCTGCATCGATGGTTCCACCGGATCGCATCCAGGGCGTACTGGCGGGAGGCGTGTAAGTCACATAGGCTGAACCGTTGTATGTCCACTGGGAATTGTCAACCGAACTCACATACACATAATCTTTACTTGCAGGGGTGTTAGGGGTAAATGTCGGGCTGCCGGAATTGGGATTGGCTGTATTAAACTCCACCGTCGCATCCGGCTGCTGGTTGATGACGCGCTGCCATTTTACACCATCGTAATAATAAATGCCGGGCGTAACATTGGCTGGTGCTGTTCCTGCCGTGGCAGTTTGACAAGTGATACGGTACATTTTATTTTTTGCCTATCGCCACCCATCTTACGTACCAAGCATCACTCACTATTGTCAATCCGCTTTGTGTCATTGTATGCATATTTACTGCGTTTGCGGCTGCAGCACTTCCAATATACTGAAAATTAATACCATAATTTGCATCCGCAAAATCAACAGGAAAGGTTAAAGTTCTCGTCGTATTTGTGTTACTAATCTCTCCCCACTGGATTCTAATATTACCTATATCAACGTAATAACCCGGTCCCCTGCCTCCACTTGAAACATACGTGACAGGATCAGCAACAACAAGCTTGGCCCAAGCAGAAGAGGTTTTAATTTCTAAACCATCAGTACTGGTATTAAAGATTACCAAACCGTCTGCTGGGCTTCCAATTGCATTACGCTGTGCAGTTGTCATACGCGGTGGTAAAAATCCTTTGGTTGTGCTATTTACATCCAACAATGCGCTTGAATTGGGTGTAGTGGTGGAACCAATCCCTACGCTGCCTGTGCGGTATATTGGGTCTGCTTTATTGCTCCCTGCATCGATGGTTCCACCGGATCGCATCCAGGGCGTACTGGCGGGTGGCGTGTAAGTCACATAGGCTGAACCGTTGTATGTCCACTGGGAATTGTCAACCGAACTCACATACACATAATCTTTACTTGCAGGGGTGTTAGGGGTAAATGTCGGGCTGCCGGAATTGGGATTGGCTGTATTAAACTCCACCGTCGCATCCGGCTGCTGGTTGATGACGCGCTGCCATTTTGCACCATCGTAATAATAAATGCCGGGCGTAACATTGGCTGGTGCTGTTCCTGCCGTGGCCGTATTATAGACCATCAGTCCGGTTGCGGGGCTAGCAATCGTTGTTACGTCTGCCGTTCCGGTTAGTGTTACTCTTGGTGGTAAAAATCCTTTGCTGGCACTCGACAACTCCAGCTGCGCCGATGCACTGGGGCTGTTGGTGCCTATGCCTACCTGGGCCTGGGAGGTGGCGGCAGAAGCAAAGGCTGCCATTACTAAAAGCTGAGAAAGTATATTTGTTTTCATTGGTTTATTTCTATGTTTTTTATGGAATGATAATGGGAATTACTTTTGTACCCACATTGAGATGGTATAATCCACCTTGCAGGCCACCTGCATTCACGGTGTGCGAACCTTCTTTGAGGCTCTGCACCAACACTTTTCTACCTGCGGCATCGTACAGCGTTACCTGCGCGGTTTCCGCCAGCGTGAGGTTTAGTTGCCCGTTTTGGATGGGATTGGGATATACCATTGTCTGCAATCTGTTTTCATCCATCAGCACAGAGGCAATGGGGCTTGGATTCTCTTTTCCGTCTTTATCGCGCTGCAATAGGCGGTAAAAATTCCAGCCCGCTGAAGGTGATGAATGCACAAAATTGTATTTTGTGGCGGTGGTAGCATTGCCTGCGGCTTTTACCGTTCCCAGCACTTCCCATGCATTGCCTGTGCTATGCTGCACCTGAAAGTCCAGAGTGTTGGTTTCTGATGCTGTTATCCAGGTGAGCAAAGCGGTATTGTCTTTTTTTACCGCTGTAAACGCCAGCCAGGTTACCGGCAATGGGGTAATGTTGGAGCCCAGTGTGAGTGTGTTTAGGGTTTTTGTGGTGACCCCCAAAGCCTCTACGTAGCTGCCCGACACATCTGTGCCGTTTACATTTGCCCATTGCGTGCCGTTGGCCCGGATGTTCAGTTCCAGACCACCGGCATTAAGTGGCGTAAGTGTTGCACCGGCATACGAAAACCTGATGGTGCCGGAGAATGCCGGAGTGGTATTGCTAAAGCTGAAGTATCGGGCTATATAGTCTACACCTGGCGATGGAGAAATGGTTTTGGCATCCGTGCGCGATAACGTGGTATTGGTGAGCGTAAAATCCGCCGATGGGGTGAGTGTTAGTCCCTCATAACTGAAAGATTCCCCCGATTTGATAAACAGGGAATTTGCATCAGCACCGATATAAAGCTGAGCAGAAGCCGTTAATGCTGAAAAAGCAGCAACAAAAGCAAATACCAAACGACAAGTAGGAAGTAGAAACATAGATGGTATGACAAAACAACCACCCATCCATTACTGAAATGCGGAATTACGTTTTTAGAATTCTAATTTTTACGATTTTAGAATTACAGGAATTGGCTTAAAACAGACCCTTTGCTGTGCTGTTGTGCTTTTCAGCGTATGCTCCCGGAGAACAACCTACTTCTGCCTTAAAGGTATTGTAAAAGCCGGAATTGGATGCAAAACCGGATTGTTGACCAACAGCATCAAGGGTGATTTTCCGTAAATCTGTATTTGCAAGCAATTGCTTTGAATACTCAATTCTGTAGGCAGTCCGCAAGCGGGTAAACTTCGTGTGCAGTATGTTTTGAAAACAATAATACAGGTGGTGTTTGGGAACATCCAGCAAGTCTGCAAGATCATAGAGGGAAAACTCGGGATTCAGATAGGGTTTTTGTTCCTCCATGGTTTTCAGCATGCGATGGCTGAGTTCAATAAATGGATCCTCATCGGGTGCTTGTCCGGCAGCATACCGGGCAGCTATGTTCTGCTCAGAAAAAACATCAGGTGCCATTGCAATTTGCTTATCTTCTGTTCTTCTGTTTAGCAAATTTATATTCCTGGGCAGACCATATAATATCTGAGGAAACACAATCAACAAAACAGGCGTCATAAGCAGCGAAATGGAAAGTATCAGCGAAATCGCACCGGCGTTCATCTGTCTTACCGTTATCTTTTCGGTTACATTGTATTGAATAGATATTAACAGAGATGAAATACTGGCCAATATAAATACTACGGAAAGCAATAACATCCAGTTGCGGGAAAAACGCCACTGGTTCTCGGGAATTGCACGGAATCTTTCTTTTACATCAGGGAAACGCAGTACTGAAAATATACTCAGCACACAATACACTATCATCACTGAAGGTCTTAAAATCAAGCCGGTCTGAAATGGAATAATCCAGTTGGGCGAATGATCTCGTGGGCTGTTTATATCCCGGATAATGTCATCAGCCACCGATAATTTAAAATCAAATGATGTGATGAGATAGGGAACCATTCCAATCAAGCATATCAAAAAGGGTATTAAATGCAGGATATCTGATTTGCGAAAGCGAATTTGGTCTTCCAGGTTGCTGCGCACATAAAAATACAAACAGGGGCCGGTGAGATACCATAGTGGCGACGGATTGGCATAGGTTATGGCAATCCAAAACCTCGACTGCTGCACTATGGTGGTGTAATAGGTAATAACATAGGTAGAATAAAACAATATGAGCAGACTCAGAAATACAGAATTGCGGTTAATCCTCCAATTGTATGCAAGCAAAAGGAGTGCTAAAAAGCAATTTAGGAAAATGATAGAAAGTACCAATTGAAATATAAATATACGTTTAGCAAATATGGAGATAAACGGAAGTGGACATCATGTTGAAAGTATGGTTTTTATCCATTTATCCCACAAAATCAGCCAATTCATTGCTTTTATGCGACCCCTCCGCGGTCGGGGGCTCCTTTGTCGCCCACCCGGCGCTGATGCGCCGGGTTACAGAGATGTGAACCCGCCGGGATCGGGTGGTGGGCCTTAACTTGATATAAAACATACTGCGCTAATTGGTGCTTTTGTTTACAGTAAATACTTTACTGTAAACTAATATTAACGCAATGATGAAATAGAGATTTATTCTAATCGGATAGCCCATCTGCCAATACTTGATAACTCCTTCATTTCCAAATTCCTTCATTTTTTCATTAAAAAAACATCTAAAACAAATCTAATCCCAATAAAACCATTAAACAAATAAACCAAAAAACTGTTACTCTTGAGGATAATCGTGCACAAACTGTACACTATCCACTATAAACTGTCAACTAAAAATTTGCCTTATTTTTGCACCCAATGTCAGAAGGATTTCACGGCATAGCCGTACACAAAGTAGTAAGAGAAACCGCCGATGCGGTAATACTTCACCTGGATATTCCCGTTTCGCTCACCGAAACATTTTCATACACTGCCGGACAGTACCTCACCTTTGAGGCCGATATCAACGGCGAAAAAGTGCGCAGAAGCTACTCGCTTTGCACCTATGCACCTGCTGATGCCAATCCTGCCGTTACCATCAAGCGTGTGGACCAGGGCCGCATGAGTGGCTATATGAACAGCTCCGTAAATGAAGGCGATGTACTGCAGGTGATGGCTCCTATGGGTAAGTTTACCGTTATTCCTGATGCGGGTCGCAGCACACACTACGTGCTTTTTGCCGGTGGCAGCGGAATAACACCCATGATGGGCATTTCTAAGGCTGTGCTCATGCATGAGGCTCACAGCAAGGTAACGCTGGTATATGCCAACCGCAACCCCGACAGTGTTATTTTCAAGCAGACACTGGCCGACATGGAAAAGCAATATTCCGGCCGTTTTAAGGTCATTCACAGCTACGATCAGGCACCGTTGACCTGGTTTGGTATGAAAGGCCACCTCACCGAAGACAAGGTGGTAAATGTGCTGCAATCCAAAATTGGCGGTTCTTATGCCGACAATCAATACTATATCTGCGGTCCAGGACCGATGATGGATGTGGTGAAAAAGGGTCTGTCAAAAGCCGGTGTGGCTACAGGCAATGTATACACCGAATATTTCTCAGCCCCAACCTCATCAGAACCCAAGCCGGAGCCGGTGACAGCAGCGGCTGCATTTGCAGGAACCGCTAATGTTACGGTGCATGTTTACGGAAAATCGCAACAAATTACCTGCGATGAGAATACCACCATCCTCAAGGCCTGCATGAAAAATGGCATTGATCCGCCCTATAGCTGCACCGTGGGTGTTTGCACCACTTGCAGGGCCAAGGTTACCAAAGGCGAACTGCACATGCTGGAGCGCGAAGGTTTGACCGATGATGAAATTGCCAAAGGTTATGTACTTACCTGCCAGGCAGTTCCACGCAGTGGCGAAATAGAGTTGTCTTACGAGTAAACGTAAATGCAAAATTTACAGAACTACTGGGATGCCGGTGTGACTTGGGCATCCTACCGCAAACAGATCGACGATTTGTTGCTGGAAGGCAAAACCACCGCGGCGGATAACAGCCCGGCAATATTGGAATATGCCAAACTGAACCAGGCGCGCATGCGCAGGCTGGAAACCCGCACCGAGCTTGATACCGAGATTCTTGCCTCATTAAAAAACCTGCCGGATGGTTTGAAAATACTGGTGATTGCCGAAGGCTGGTGTGGCGATGCGGCACAGGTTTGTCCGCCTGCCGAACTAATGTTTCAGGCGCTGGGACTGGAAACCCGCTATGTGCTTCGCGATACCGATACTGCACTTATTGATATGTTCCTCACCAATGGTGGCCGCAGCATTCCCGTGTTTATTGCATTGGATGCAGATAGCAATGTAATCGGGGAAAAGTGGGGCCCACGGCCTGTGGCTTTGCAGGAACTGCGCATGGGCTGGCTGAAAGAGGGAATGCCTTTTGAACAGCAAGCCGAGTTGCTGCACGGCTGGTATGCCAAAGACAAGACGCTGTCTACACAAAGCGAACTGGCCAATTGGCTAAATTCCCTTGGTTAAGCCAGGTAACGCCTGATTTTATCTAAAACACTGCTAAAATCCTGCGGCAGCGGGGCGGTGAAGTGCATTCCCTTTCCGGTAACGGGATGAATGAACCCCAGTTCTGCCGCATGCAGGGCCTGACGAGGCATCATTTCAAAAGTATTTTCAATAAACTGCTTGAATTTGGGCAATGCAGAGCCTTTTCGGATTTGCCTGCCTCCATACATTTCATCGCTAAAAATAGGATGCCCCTGTGAAGTAACATGGGCGCGGATTTGGTGGGTTCTGCCCGTTTCCAGTCTGCACTCAATTAAAGAAGAAAAGTAGAAGTTTTCCAGGGTGCGGTAATGGGTGATGGCAATTTTGCCATCTTCCTCATTTTCGAAATGCTTGCTGCGCCTGCGGTCTGCCGGGTCGCGTGCCATGTAGCCGCGGATGGTGCCTTCCGGCTGTTCAAATTCGCCCCAGACCAGTGCCAGGTAGCGACGGTGAATGGTATGGTGAAAAAACTGATTGGCCAAGTGACTGAGGGCAAATTCATTTTTACCAACCACCAGCAGGCCACTGGTGTCTTTGTCTATGCGGTGCACCAGTCCCGGACGGTGTGAAGTATCTTTTTGTGGAAGCGTTCCGGCGTGGTAAGCCAGGGCATTGACCAAAGTGCCGCTGTAGTTGTTGCAACCCGGATGCACCACCATGCCGGCTGGTTTGTTCACTATCAGCAGGTGTTCGTCTTCGTAAATAATATCCAGCGGAATATTTTCGGGATAAATTTCCGTATCGCGGGGTGGTTCGGGAAGCAGGATGCGCACATCATCGCCGGGTTTGATTTTGTAGTTGCTTTTAATAGGCTTGCCGTTCACCTGAATACAACCTGCTTCGGCGGCGGCCTGTACCTTGGTTCTGCTGGCGTTCTGAAGCTTGTTCATCAGCCATTTGTCAATGCGCATGTGTTCCTGACCGGGGTCGGCAACGAAGTGGTAATGTTCAAACAGGGCGCCGTCGTCGTTCAGGATTTCTTCTTCCACACTGCGAAGTTACGGTCATTATAGGCGATGGCCGTCAAAATGTGTTTGTTGGGATTTGTTGCTATATTGCAAGCATGGATAAAATGATGGTTCTGCAATGCTTGTTTCTGTTGTTTCCGGCGGTAATTTTTTTACAATCCGGGTTGGATAAGGTTTTTAAAATTGAAGACAATAAAACCTATATCAATGCAGTATTTGCGCGTACATTTCTGAAGTCATTTTCAGGAATGTTATTTTATTTTTTGCTCACTATTGAATTGATTACAGGGACTTTGGCAGTAGCCGGAATTTTCATGCTGGTATCTCAGGGCGCTGAAACTATTGGGTATTATACTTTTTTACTTTCTGTAATTACCCTAATCAGTTTATTGGCGGGGCAACGCATTGCGCGTGATTATCCGGGTGCATCGGGCCTTACGCCATATCTGATTCTGGCTTTTGCCGGCCTGTATCTTTTTTCTGTTTAATCAGCGTAGCTCCCACAGTCCCACGTTTTCTACGTGCTGGGTGTGCGGAAACATGTCCACCGGCTGAATTTTTACCAGCCTGTATTTTTCATCCAGAAATTTGGCATCGCGGGCCTGCGTTGCAGGATTGCAGCTCACATATACTATGCGCGGCGGTTCGGTTTCCAGGATGCGTTTTACCACGTCGGGGTGCATGCCATCACGGGGCGGATCGGTGATCAGCACATCGGGTTTGCCATGCTGTGCAATGAAATCTGAAGTCAGTATTTCCTTCATATCGCCAGCGTAGAATTTTAGGTGCTGCATGCCGTTAATTTGCATGTTTTCCTTGGCATCCATGATGGCTTCGGGTACGTATTCTATGCCCACCACTTCACGGGCTTTATCGGCCACATACAGGGCTATACTGCCGGTTCCGGTGTATAAATCATACACCAGCTCATTACCGGTTAGGCCTGCAAAGTTTTTGGTGATGGCATACAGGTTTTCGGCCTGTTCGCTGTTGGTCTGAAAGAAGCTCTGTGGCCTGATTTTGAATTGTAAACCACCGAGCACTTCAATTAAATGGTCATTGCCATGGTAGCATTGAACTTCCAGGTCCTGCAGGGTATCATTTTTCTTGGGATTTATCACATAAACCAGGGAGGTTACTTTATCAAACCTATCGCGTATGTAATTCAACAGGGCTTCTCTTTTTTCGGTATCTTCCTCGAAGAAGCTTACCAGTACCATCCACTCGCCTTTGCGGTTGCAGCGCAGCATCAGGTTGCGCATCATGCCCTGCTGGGCAATTAAATCATAGAAAGTATAGCCATGCTCATCGCAAAATGCTTTTACACCCCGCTGAATGTCATTGACATAATTTGTCATGAGGTGACATTGCTCAATATCCATGACCTTGTCAAACCGACCGGGAATATGAAATCCAAGCGCATTGGGTCTGTTGTCTGCAGTTGGATCGAAGGTGGTTACCCAGCCGCGGTTGCTGAAGGTGAGGTCTAGTTTGTTGCGGTATTCGCGGGTTTGCGTAGCGCCGAAAATAGGCAGTACTTCAAAATCGGTCAGGCCTGCCAGCCTTTCAAACGCATCAATTACCTGCTGTTGCTTAAATGCAAGTTGTTCTGCATAGTCCAAATGCTGCCATTTGCAGCCTCCACAGGTTTGGTAATGCTTGCAAAAGGGTTCTACACGTTTTTCAGAAGCCTTATGCATCTTCACGATGCGGCCTTCCTGATAGTTTTTCTTTTTTGCCACCACCTGCACATCGGCTACATCGCCGGGTGCAGCGAATTTTACAAAAACCACCTGATTGTCTGTTCGGGCTATGCAGTTTCCTTCGGCAACAGCTGATTGAATTTCAAGGTTTTCAATGAGGCGCATTTTTTTGAATTTTCGTCTCATTTTGCGGCTTTTTTGGCTTCAATTTGTTTAAGAATCTGCATGAATGGGGTAGGCTCGTGGTAGCCTGCCAGGCAATAGCGCTCATCGGATTTGCCCGGTTGTAGCCAGAAGTAAGAGGTTGGGAAACCGAATTGTTTACCGTGGCCCAGCCAAAGAAAGAGTTCGGCATTGTTCATGACGGTATCGCCAAAACGGAATGTGGCATCCACTTCAGGGTTCATTTTTACCGGAACAAAGTGGGTGTTTATTTCTGCAATGATAGACGAATCGGTATAGGTTTCGCGGTCCATTACCTTGCACCAGTAGCACCAGTTGGTGTACATATCCACAAGTATAATCTTATTTTCTGCAACGGCCTTTTTGTAACCACTCTCAAAATCAAGCCAGATAAGCGTTTTAGAGGGAGCGGGTAGTTCTGCAGGGATCTCTGCTCGGGATATCGTTGGTTTTACTTCAGTTGATGTTGGTTCAGTAATAACGATAGTTTGTGCAGCTGTTTGAGTAGTTTTCAGTGCTTTGCAAGAGAGCCCGAGGAAACCCAGAAAAAGGAATAGAATTGGTTTTGGCATATCAGATACTATGGGTTTTCATGCTGATATCCAGGCTTTTCACCGAGTGGGTGAGAGCACCAAGAGAGATATAATCAACGCCCGATGCAGCATAATCGCGCAGATTCGAAGCGTTTATACCGCCTGATGCTTCGGTTTCGCAGCGCCCGGCTATAAAATCCACGGCTTCCTTGCATGTCGAAGGCGTGAAATTATCCAGCATAATTCGATCTACTGCACCTGTATTCAGCGCTTCTTTTACCTCATCAAGGTTCCGGGTTTCTACCTCAATTTTTAAATCTTTTTGCTTGGCTTTCAGGTATTCAACGGTGCGGTTTACGGCGGCGGTAATTCCGCCGGCTGAGTCGTTGTGGTTATCTTTCAGCATAACCATGTCATACAGCCCGATGCGGTGGTTTTCGCCGCCGCCTGTTTTCACTGCCCATTTTTCCAGCAAACGCAGTCCGGGGGTAGTTTTGCGCGTATCTAAAATTTTGGCTTTGTAACCTTCGGTTAATTTAACCATGGCTGCAGTTTGGGTTGCAATGCCTGAAAGGCGCTGCATGAAATTGAGCAGCAGTCGCTCTGCCAGCAACAGACTGTGAGCAGACCCCCGGGCTTCGGCCAGCAGCGTTCCGGCGGGTAGCTGCTCTCCGTCCTTGTGATAGGGTATAAAAACAATCTTAGGATCTATAACATTCAGTATGGTTTTCGCCAGTTCCAGGCCTGCAATTACGCCGTTTTCTTTCAGCAACAACCTTGAATGTCCTTGTGTTCCGGTGGGAATGCTGGCTAGTGAGGAATGATCACCATCACCTTGGTCTTCCTGAATACAGGTTTTGATAAAAGCAATAAGTTCCGGGCTGTTGAAATCCATGCCTGCAAAGTTCAGGCTTATTTCTCAATTTTCAGTTCGTGAATACTCATGGCCTTGCCGCTACCACGATAAAAAACGGTGGTTTTGTATTCTCCTGTTTCTGTAGAAAGTGAAATAACAAGAAAGTGCGCCCCATTTTCACTTTTACCCTGCTGTATGGATTTGGCGTTCTTGGGTTTATGCTGTTCAAAGAACCCGGAAAGGATCATTTTTGCCTGGCTTTTACTGTAAACACCTTGTTTTCCTGGGGTGGTGAGCTGCACGCTGGCACTGAAATAAGATGCAATTTCTTCCGATTTCCCTTCTGCAAAAAGTTGGGTAAGGCGATTGGCGTCTTCGGCTGGCCTGGCAGTAATAGAGGCAAAAAGTGCAGCAACGGCGGCAAAAATCGGAGGTAACATTGTTTTATTTAAGCCAAAATTATGCCAAAATGACCTGTTTAAAAAAGAAAAGGCCCATTATCGGCCTTTTCGATAATTATGTTAAATTACAATCAGGGCTTTACCACCTTCACTGCTGCGTGAGCATTGGGCGTATGTGCATACAGCATGTATACGCCTGAAGGCAATGTATTAATATTCAATGTGGTTGTTTTTCCATTTGAATTGGCTTTAAGAACGATGTTTCCGGTAATGTCCATCACCAGCAATTCAGCTTTTTGTCCGCCAAATGCGCTAAGATCTATGGTAATATTATCCGCAGCAGGATTGGGCATTGCATTTATCTGCAAAGTATTTCTGCCGATTTTTTGTGTTCCGGAACTCACCTTGTTGCAATCACCTGAGGGAACATGCTTCATGTTGCTGAAATCAATATAGCAGGCCCAGGTGGGGTTGTCTATAAACGGGTTGCGGTTGTTTTGCTTGAAGGCTGCGTATTCCTGTCTTGCCATTTCATAGTTTGAAGGTGGGAATTGATTGTTCCAGCG
>VHBA01000038.1 GCA_016872175.1 Sphingomonadales bacterium
CAAAAAGCGGCTTCCACGCTCGCGCAGTGAGGATTCTCCACTACCCGCAGGTTCGGTATTCTCATCCGAAAAAAGCATGGATATTCATGAGCAAAACGGCCAAAGCAGCCAACAACAGCCCGGCATAGCCCATTTTGCTAATCTTTTCTTTAAAAAACAGCATGGAAATGAGCGTACTCACCCACACAACACCGATATTATTTACCGCAAAAAACCACGCGGTTTCGCCTTTGTAATTGCCGATGGCGCCAAACATGGCAATCAACGATGCATAATTGGTACAACCCAATACCACACCACCCAAAACCTCTTTCCATCCCGGCAACTGCCCTTTTTGAAATATCATCAGCAACAAACCAATGAAGCCTGCACCACCAAATACCACAGTACTCATGGTGTAATCATCTACATCGGCGCCAAAATGATGTTTTACAAGGTTTAAACCTGTGTCCACCATCCCCGACCCCAGAAATACCAACAGCAATACCCAAAGCCCGCGGTTGCCTTTACCATCATTATTTTCAGGACGCATGAGGTATACACTGAATATCGATAACAACATCCCTATCAGAATAAAAACACCAGGCTTTTCATAAAGCAGCAGCATGCTCACGGCCGCCGGTATTACCACGCTCATTTTGGCAGCTACCGAAGTAGCGCCCGCACCTGCCAGCCCTGTTCCCAGCCCCATCAGGTAAAACGCGGAAATAAACAACAATCCCATGCCCACCAAATATGGAAACCAATGCTGTGTCCAAACCGATGCAGCAACAATATTTTTATCGCCCAGCAACAAATTACCCAGAACAAAACAGGTTACATAATTAACTACAATGGAAGGGAAAACCCGGATTTCGAACCTTGCAAAAAACTTGAAAATCACCATCAGCGCTGCGCTGCTGAGGATGCTAAACAATAACCACATTATACTTTCACCTTTCTGTAATATTCAATAATACCATCCGCTGTTTCTTCGGAATGATGCAGTTTCCATGAAATTTCCGGTGCCTGTAAACCCTTTTCTATTTTCATTTGCTTGCTTCGGATAATCCTGATCTCATCTGCGAAACCACTGTCCAAAAAGCGCTTAAGTGTTTCAGGACCACCTTCCACCAGCACCGAGGCTATTTGTTTTTTATACAATATCTCCAGAACATCCGCCACGGCGAATTTATCCGGCATTTTCTTCCATTCGCAGTTCCCCTCGGTTATTTCCTGAATGGAATTCAATACAAGCGTAGGTAAATCGCCCTGTAATTGCGGTGCCCTGAGGTTGGGATCCAGTACCACACGCAGCGGGTTTGTAGCGGGAGCCAAACGCGTGTCCAGCAAGGGATTGTCCATGATTGCGGTAGTTGCGCCAATCAGCACAGCATCTTCCTGTCCGCGCCAACGGTGAAGCATCACGCGGGACTCTTGTCCGCTAATTTGCAGTCTTTCCCGGTTTTCGGGCGCCATATAACCATCAGCGGTGCAGGCCCATTTCAATATCACGTATGGCCTTTTTTCTTTGTGAAACACCATAAAACGGCGGTTCAGTTCATCGCATTCAGCCTTTAAAACACCCGATTCCACAACAATCCCGGCTTCTTCTAGCATTTGAATGCCCCGGCCGCTGACCAATGGATTGGGATCACAGCTGCCAATCACCACTTTACCAATGCCTTTTTCTACCAGCAAACCTACACAGGGCGGGGTTTTACCATGGTGCGAGCACGGCTCCAGGTTTACATACAATGTACAGTCTTTCAGAGGAATTTCGGCGGGCAAAACTGCCAGCGCATTGGGTTCGGCGTGCGGTCCGCCATACTGCCGGTGCCAGCCTTCTGCCACAATTTTTCCGTTGTACACAATCACAGCCCCCACCATGGGATTGGGCGAAACATATCCCTGTCCTCTTAGGGCCAGTTCAAGGCAGCGCCGCATAAAAACCACATGGTCTGTCACAGTGTGCGAAGTTAAATCCTAAATTTGCCTTCGTGAAACGGGTTATCAACAAGGCGAAAAACCAAGTGCTGACAAGGCTGTTTCTGGAATTTTACGGCAAACTGGCCTCGGGCGGGGCTTTGCTGGTCATTTGTGCCATTGTTTCCATGATACTGGCCAATTCCGGCATGGCAAACAGCTGGTTGCATTTTTGGCAAATCAAACTTGACCCCCACCTGCCTGGATTGCATGCCCACAGCATCACCCACTGGATAAACGATGGGTTAATGACCATCTTCTTTTTGTTGGTAGGATTGGAAATTGAACGGGAACTGCTTATCGGCGAACTCAGCGATCGCCGAACAGCCATGTTGCCCGTTATTGCTGCCATTGGAGGCATGCTTGTACCCGCACTGGTATTTTTCATCATCAATGGAAACCACCCTGATCTCTGGCGGGGCGCAGGCATTCCCACAGCCACCGATATTGCTTTTGCCATGGCCATTATGAGTGCGCTGGGTAAAAGGGTTCCCCTGGCATTAAAGGTTTTTCTTACTGCCCTGGCCATCATCGATGACCTGGGGGCAATATTGGTGATTGCCATTTTCTACGGACAAGGTGTGCAGTGGCTTTGGCTTACAGCAGCGCTGGGGATTTTGGGTTTATTACTCTTTTGCAAACGCAACGGCCTCAAAACCCTGTGGCTGTATCTGCCGGTAGGACTTGTACTTTGGTATTGCATGATGCAAAGCGGCATACACGCTACCATTTCGGGAGTGATGCTGGCTTTTGCCATTCCGTTTGGTAAGAACGAAGAAGAAGCATCACCATCGTCCTACCTAATGGACAAACTGCACGAGCCCGTGGCCTGGTTTATCCTCCCATTGTTTGCACTGGCCAATACTGCCATTCCGATACATTCAGGCATTCTGGAAACCCTCACAGGCACATTGTCTTTGGGCATTGCCGCCGGATTGATTTTGGGCAAACCACTGGGCATTTTTCTGGCATCTTTCTTATCGGTTAAAATGAAAATAACCCAATTGCCTTCGGGGGTGCACAATAAACATATTTTGGGTGCAGGCATGCTGGGCGGCATCGGCTTTACCATGGCCATTTTTGTAAGCAACCTGGCCTTTACTAACCCGGAACTCGTGGAGTTGAGCAAGGTGGCGGTGCTGTGCGGCAGCGCATTAGCGGCGGTGGCAGGGTATGTGTTTTTGCGGGTGGCGGGGAAAGAATAATTAATCTAAAACATAACAAAAAAAACCAATTTGGGGCTTTGCTTGTCTCGGCTCAGCCGAGAGGGCTCGAACCCGTCCCGGCCGAGTCGGGACCGTGACAGGGCATCATTTTGACAATAGAATGTTTGAGTTCTGTGTAGCCAGCCAATCAAAATACTCTGATTTGCATTTTTTGAGTTTCTTCTCCCGAATGAGCGCCTCTTTTTTGGTAGGATGAATTTCCACATAGATTAACTGCCACGGCAATTTATTGGAGGTATAGCTTGATAGACCTGCGTTGTGCTCTTTCAGACGTTTTTCATAATCCTCGGTAAACCCTTTGTAATAGGTTCCGTCCACTAGGCTTTTGATGATGTAAACATAAAACATAACAAAAAAGCCCCAATTTGGGGCTTTGCTTGCGGACCGGACGGGGCTCGAACCCGCGACCTCCGCCGTGACAGGGCGGCATTCTAACCAGCTGAACTACCGATCCGTTAGAACTTTATGTTCAACATTTTTTCGAACGGGACTGCAAAAGTAAGACATCCTTTCAAATTGTCAAATACCTGCTGAAAAAATAATTTACAGACAACCTGAGATCTGGTTCAACCAATTCAACACCTAAAAATTTGTTTCTCCCAGAATTTTTCTGTATATTCGTTATCGTATGCTCGCTCCCTTCCTCATCGTTCTGTTCATTCTGCTTCAGGACAGACGCAACGCCAACCGATAATCTTTTGCCTCCCCGCAAAGTTTGCGTATTTTCGCAGTTCACATCATGAAGAAACTGCTCTTTATTGCCACACTGGCATTGACATACCTGCCAATCTCTGCCCAGCACAACGACCTGCTTTGCTACCATGCCGATCCCGGAAGACACGAGCGCAACCGCAATGTAGATGTCATCCACATGAAACTGAATGTGGCATTCCAGCCGGCGCAAACTACCGTGCTGGGAACAGTTACCCATCAGTTTCGCTGCCTGCAGGATAATATTGATACCATTTTCCTGGATGCGCCCGGCATCATGGTCGATAGCGTTTGGCTGAACGGAAAACCCATTACCTTCAGTTACAATGCCGCCGGACTGATATGCAATACCAACCTCAAACAAGCCTACAACAGCCAGCATTCCTTAAAAATAAAATACACCGCAAAGCCCAAAAAAGGCATCTATTTTATTGGCTGGAATGTTCCCGAAATTAATGACCCCGCACACCAAACCCGCCGCCAGATATGGACCCAGGGCCAAGGCATCGACAACCGCCACTGGATTCCCATGATTGACGACCGCGGCGACAAATTTGTCACCGAAGTGCAGGTAATCTTTGAAAAGGAATACAATGTACTCTCCAACGGCCAACTGCTTTCCAACAAGGAAAACAAAGATAAGAAAACCCGCACCTGGCACTATAAAATTAACAACCGCCACTCCGGATACCTCCTGATGCTGGCCATAGACAAGTACGCCATTAAAAAAACCACCACCAAACGCGGCACACCCATTCAGTTCTGGTATTATCCCGAACACCCCGAAAGACTGGAGCCTACCAGCCTCTACAGCGAGCGCATCATTGAGTTTCTGGAAGATGAAACCGGCGTAAAATATCCCTGGGGAAGCTACAGCCAGGTTATTATTCAGGATTTTATGTTTGGAGCCATGGAGAACACCGGTGCTACTACCTTGGGCGATTTTTCATGGGTTGACAGCCGCACTTTCCTCGACCGCAACTATGTTACCACCAATGCCCATGAAGCCACCCACCAGTGGTTCGGAGACCTTATAACCGCCCGCAATGATGCGGACCACTGGCTACAGGAAAGCTTTGCTACCTACTACCCCGGTTTGTTTGTGGGTTCGGTTTACGGCCCTGATGAATCCGCATGGTATTTCCGCGGAAACATGAACGGTGCCATAGCTGCAGGCGAGAAAAATAGTCTGCCCGTGCGCAACAGCGAAGCCGGCAGTGCCCGACATTACCCCAAAGGTGCTTCTGTGCTGCACATGCTACAGCATGTGATGGGGCGCGAAAATTTCCGCAGGGGTATCAAATTGTACCTCGACCGCCATGCTTTCGATGGTGTAATGACCGTGGACCTCGAAAAAGCCATGCTGGATGCCACCGGCATGAACATGGACTGGTTCTTCGATCAGTGGATTTACCGCGGAGGAGAACCCCATTATCGTGTAAGCGCACAAACCACACCCGACGGCACCGAATTTACCGTTGAGCAAATCCATAAAATGGAACCTACTGTGGGTACCTTCCGCATGCCCGTGGATTTTGCCGTTTACCATACAGATGGAAGCGTATCGCGCCACACGGAAATCATTGATAAGGCCTTCCAGAAGGTAGTTATTCCCATCCCTGCCAATAAAGCCGTTGCATTCACATTGTTTGATGAAGGCAGCCACATCCTGAAGAAAGTAACATTCAGCAAAACCACAGATGAACTTTTTTATCAGCTTTTGATGGCAAGGGATATGCTTGACCGCTACGATGCACTCATTGCACTGAACAAAACCCCGCTCGAAAAGAAAAAAGACTTTCTGCTCAGGGCCTTCAATATTGAGAAGCACAAGGCCATACGGGCAGAAATAGCCAGACAATTGTTGCAAACCGGCGAAGATATTGATTTCGCTGCCAAGGCTTTTGGAACCAGACAGGTAGAAGTACGCAGGGCAGTCATTGATATGATGCCCGTAAACAACAACACCCTGTCCATTTTTGAATCAGCACTGAAAGATAGCAGCTATTTCATCATTGAAACTGCCCTGCTGAAACTGTGGGATGCCATGCCTGATGAAGGCAAACGCACCCAATACCTGCAAGCCATTGCCGGACTTGACGGCTACACTCACAACCTTAAAATACGCTACCTTGAACTCAGCACAGAGGTGTTCCCCGACATGAAAGGCAATGCCATCATGATGCTCACCGATTACTGCAGCGATAAATACGAGTTTAGGACACGCGTGCTGGCCATGCAGGCATTGCAGCGGCTGAATATCTGCAACGATTCGGTAGTTAAAAACCTTTACACCTGCATTCTGAACTTCAATTCCAGACTGGCGGGGCCTGCCAAAGAGGTATTGCAGTATTTCAAACAGCAGTCTGCCAGCCAGAAGATTTTGAAAAGCACACTGGAGAGTGGTGGTTATTCTGCAGATCAGAAAAAAATAATAAAACAGACCTTAGGCTTGTAATTGTGGCATATACTTTGTAACTTTACAAGTATGAAGCCCTCAAAATATATTTTATTCGCTTTGTTTATGCTGGCATTTTTGCCTGCATTCTCGGGAGATATACGCATGGGCATAGCGCCCAACCCCGCTAACAACCAGGTATCAGTGAGTATTGATGGCACAACAAACGGCGGACAACAGCACCCTGAAATTTACACTCTTTTGGGCGAAAAAGTGAGTGCCGCTCAGTGGCGTCGTGAAGGCAATACCTTTATTTTCAATACTTCTGCCATTCCAGATGGGATTTATCTCGTTAGATATGGTAACGGTGAGCAGGCTGTGGTAAAACAGCTTAAAATTCAGCATCAATAATACAATCCTCTACCTTCGGGCAACATTTTTTTGCTATTTTCTTCTCAATTCTTTTTAAGTTTGATAGATATTGTATTATTTAGCGTTTTATTTAGTACAAAAAGGCATGATGAGGTTCGATAAGACCAAGGTAAACAACCCTTTCAAACTGAGAAACTACAACGCATTTGGTTGGATTCTTACAACCGGTATTGCCATAGGCTTAGCCCTTTCAGGTTGCGGAGGCGCAAGCTACAAGGAAGCTATGAAGCTTTACGGGCAGGGATATTATGGACAGGCAGCAGAAATGTTTGAAGCCGTATCCAAAAAAGCAAAAGACAAAAACCAGAAAAAAGATGCAGTTTTCTACGCAGCAGAAGCCTATCGTATGAACAACAATTACGAAAAAGCCAACCGTCTGTATGAAAAAGTACTGAAAACGGATCCTAAAAACACACGTGCCATGCTGATGCATGCCAATATGCTGAAGAAAATGGAAAAATACCGTGACGCAGCTCAGGCTTACACCAGCTACCTTCAGGAAGTTCCGGGTGACAGTATTGCAGAAAATAAAAAAGCAGGTGCAGAGCTCGCGCTGCGCTGGACACCGGACAGTTCGCGCTTTGTGGTGGAAAACTTCAAGGCTGCCAATACCAAAGAAAACGACTGGGCGCCCATGATTGCAGACAAAAAAGACAAACTACTGTTTTTCTCTTCAGACCGTGAAGGGGGCAAAACCAAACGTATTTACGCCGGCACCATGAATTTCTGGAGTGATATCTGGTACATCGAAAAGACGGGTAAAAAGAACAAAGAAAAGTGGGGCGCACCTGTATTCGTTGAAAAGTCAAGCACCAAGTATAACGAAGGCGGTATTGCTTTTGATTCGCGCTACGCCAGCATGTACATGACCCAGTGCGGTGGTTATGACGGCAAAGCTGAAAAATGCGCCATCTATCAAATGAAAAAGATCGGTACAGACTGGGAAATGGGCGATCCGCTGGATTTCTGCAAATCTGATACTGCGCATAGTTACGGGCACCCTGCACTGTCTCCCGACGGCACCAAAATGTATTTCTCCAGCGACCGCAGTGGCGGCTATGGTGGCTTTGATATTTGGGTAGTAAACTACAGCAAGCGTTCGAAGTCATGGGGAGAACCTGTAAATCTCGGTCCAATGGTTAACACAGCAGGAAACGAGTATTTCCCTTACATAAACGAACACAACAATCAACTTTACTGGTCTTCTGACGGATTACCCGGATTGGGCGGTCTGGATCTTTTCACAGCAATCCCAACCGATGAGGTGTCTGTTTGGAAAGAGGTAGAAAACCTGCGTGAGCCTCTTAACAGTGGTGGTGATGACTTTGGTATCACATTCACCAACAACAATGCTGAAGAAGGCTACTTTACCAGTAACCGTGGTGACCGCAAAAACAACGATGATATATACCACTTCACCATCAAACCGCTGGTCATTACCATTCGTGGTGTGGTTACAGATTGTAATACCAAAAAGGTACTCCCTAATGCCACTGTAAGTATTACCAACGATAAAGATACCGTAAAACACGTACTTAAGGCAGACGCGCTTGGCGGCTACTTCCAAACCCTGAAAGCTAACTATAATTATACCCTGCAGGCCAAATATCCGGAAGAATACTACTTCGACGGAACCCCGGTGATCCGTACCACCAAGGGCATTAAGTTCAGCACAGAACTGATTCAGGATTTCTGTCTGAAAAACCCGCTGGACGAAATTATCACCCTGCCCATTTTCTATGACCTTGACTCTGCCCGTATACGTCCGGATGCTGCACGCGTTTTGGATACATTCGCCAGAAATGTATTGGCCAAATACCCCAAACTCAATGCAGAACTCGGTTCTCACACCGACTGCCGTGCTAGCAAAGAATACAACGAAAGACTGGCAGGACGCCGTGCCGACAGCGCTGTTTCTTACCTGGTGCGCATTCACAAAATTGACGCCAAGCGCATTACTGCCAAAGGCTATGGTGAAACCAAACTCACCAACGACTGTAAATGCGAAGGCTCAGAAATTTCAGGCCTTACCCCCTATTATGATTTTGTTGACTCTACCGGTGTTCGCAAGAAAACCCGCAAAGCCGTTATTACCAAAGACGACAGAGGCAACGTAATCAAAATGGAATACCAGGATTACATGCCGCAGGAAATCAAGGTACAGGCTGGCAAATACTATGTTCCCTGCGATGAATTCCAGCACCAGCAAAACCGCCGTACTACCGTTCTGTTCTCGCGAGAAGGTCTTTCTTCACGTGTGAAAGTTGACACCAAAATTGACGGGAACAATACCAACGGTCCCGGTGGAGATAATGTTAAACCCAACAACACGAACACCCCCGCCAAACCGGCCATTGACGAAAGCAATGCCGTAAAAGTACGTATTTTCAAGCAGGGTAACAGCAACATGGTGTCTGCTATGGTGCAGGAAACCGAAAGCGTACAGTTTGCATTTGACCTGATTGGCAAATACACTTCGGTACCTGCCGAGGTTGCAGCACAATGGATGAAGTCCAAACTCATCAACAAGGGAATGTTCCTGGAGGGTGAGAAAATCAAAGCCGGTGATGTAAAACTCCCCAGCAACAAATTTGAAGTTCCCAAAATCACCATTGGTTCTTATGTGGTGGAGAAAGTACAATTCACCATTACCGACAAGGTAGAGCAACCTACCTTGGGTAAGAATTTCTTCAAGCCCTTCAAAGCTGAATCTTACAAGACAGAAACAGAACTGGTTCTGATTCCTAAGAAAGTAGCTAAGAAGCCTAAAGAGGAGCCTGCCAAGAATGGTGAAGAAAAGAAGAAGAAATAATTGAAAGTAACTTCCATAAAAAAGGCCGCATCTGCGGCCTTTTTCTTTATCGGTAGGGTTACAAAATAGCCCTGCGTATTTTCAAAAGCTTCTGCAGCAAGGGTTCCAGCTTATCCAGGGCCAGCATATTGGCTCCATCGCTCTTGGCAACTGCCGGATTGGGATGGGTTTCGATAAACAGGCCATCGGCCCCCACGGCAATCGCAGCCTTGGCAATGGTTTCTATGAGCTGAGGTTTGCCACCGGTAACTCCGCTCTCCTGGTTGGGTTGCTGCAGGCTGTGCGTCACATCCATCACCACAGGCACGCCCATGGCCGCCATCTCAGGGATGTTGCGGAAATCTACCACAAGATCGGTGTAGCCGAATGAATTACCCCGGTCGGTAAAAACCACGTTGTCATTGCCGCTATCTATACACTTTTGCAGTGCATGTTTCATCGCGCCAGCTGCAGCAAACTGACCTTTTTTTATGTTTATCCATTTACCCGTTTTGGCAGCAGCCACCAGCAATTCGGTTTGCCTGAAAAGAAAGGCGGGGATTTGCAGCACGTCCACGTAGGCCGCAGCAATTTCAGCTTCGTGCGATTCATGAATATCCGTAACGGTGGGAATACCGAAGGTGCGCCCCACCTCGGCCAGAATCTCTAGCGCAGGGATATCGCCTATACCGGTGAAGGAATCGATGCGGGAGCGGTTGGCTTTGCGGTAGGATCCCTTAAAAACCAAGGGTATTTGATAGGAATCAGAAAAAGAAACCAGTTTTTCGGCAATCTGAAAAGCCATATCTCGGCTTTCGATAGCACATGGGCCGGCCATGAGGAAAAAGTTACCCGAATCTGTATGTTTCAGGCCGGGAATGCTGGGAATAGGCATGGTGCAAAGTTACAGCCTTCGCACCAATCCGCGTCAGTTGCTGTAAAAGCTATAACTGCTGCGGTTTCCGTTGCGGTCCATGCCCTCTATGCGTATGCGGCCTGTGGTGGTTTCCATGGCACTGATAAGCTCTTCGGCCTCTGTATAGCTGCGTCCGTTAAATTGCAGGATTATAAAGCCATCCCTGAGCCCCATTCGGGCTATATAGCCGCCCTGTATTACATTTAAAAGCCTTATTCCTGAACTTACCTTATATTTACCCAAATCAGCGGCGCTAAGCGGCTGAAAATCAGCACCAAGCACTTTACTGTTGACTGCACCTTTCATGGTAAGCGCGCGGTTATCTTCTTTGCTGATAAGTTTGAAGGATAGATTCTTCTCTTCTCCGTTTTTCCATAACACCATCCTTGCCTCGTCACCCGGGCGCAGGTATGCCAGATATTCATCATACAAGGCTTTTGAAGTGGTAGCATATCCGTTTACCGAAAGGATAATATCCCCTTTGCGGATACCCGCTTTCCAGGCTGGTCCGTCTTCCAGCACTTCACCTACTTCCACGGCTTCCTGGGTCAGTTTTGCAGCCAATGATTTGGCTGATGTCAAATCAACAATATCCATCCCCGGCAAAGCGCGTTTCACCACACCAAACTCTACCAGATCTTTCACAATTTTCTTTACAATATTTACAGGAATGGCAAAACCATAGCCGGCGTAACTGCCTGTATTACTCTGAATGGCGGTATTAATGCCAACCAACTGTCCACTTGTATTTACCAGTGCACCTCCGGAATTTCCGGGATTGATAGCAGCATCGGTTTGAATAAAGCTTTCTATCGGAAACTGATTGTGCACAATGTTGATATTGCGGCCTTTGGCACTTACAATACCCGCAGTTACTGTACTGGTTAAGTTAAACGGATTGCCTACGGCCAGCACCCAGTCACCCACCTGCACTTCATCGCTGTTGGCCATTACGATAGCCGGAAGGTTATCGGCTTCAATTTTCAGCAAAGCCAGGTCTGCTCCGGGTTCTGTACCAACCACTTTAGCGGTAAACTCCTGTTTTTGCTTGTTCAGCACCACCGTAATCTTGTTGGCATTGGCAATCACATGATTATTGGTTACGATGTAACCATCTTTGCTCACAATCACGCCGCTGCCGGTGGAAGTGGCCTCTCCACGGCTGCCAAACGGATCAAAGTCCCAAAACCAGCCAAACGGGCTTTGCATCTGCACCGTGCTTTGTGTTTTTATAAAAACAACCGAGGGTGTGCTGATGGCAGAGGCTTTCACAAACCCATTGGGCAATTCTGACAAATTGACATTTCTGTATGCCCCGACGGGATATTGAATTTGAGAATAATCATTTTTCCCGGTTTGTTTTACAAACAGCCAGGCACCGCCAAAGCCACACAGCAATGGCAACAGCACTGAGAAAACGATGGTTGCAGAGATTCTTTTTTTCATAATAAATCTAAAACAGCTTATTAAACAACTAACAAAAAATGTGCCTGATGGATTTGGGATGATTATCTTTGTGAATCATGCGTTTTATTAAACTAATTATTTTAATATCTGTTGGAGGCTTACTTACCAATTGCAACCGCGAGTGCAGAAACCTGGCCAATACCCAATCGGGTGGAATTGTTAAGTCATACGATTTTGGTGATTGCTTTCTTTACTCAAGTCTTGACAGCCATGTAATAATTGACGATGCTGGCAAATGGACTGCCTTCAAACAAAAATACCTAAAATATTGCGATACCCAAAAACTGGAAAATATTGATTTTTCACAGCACATGCTGGTGGGGAATAAACTCAGGGTTTTTGCATGCAATGTAGCCTTCCACCGTAAATTAATAATAAACGACAGCAACAAAACCTATACCTACGATATAGAAATGGAATTGTGCAAGGGTTGTAATTCAGAATTAAGCAGTCCAAATTGGGTGATTATGCCCAAGCTGCCAGCGGGATATACAATGGTTTTTAGGAATAAAGTGCGCTAAGGGCAGGTTGGGCTAATGGTTTGTTATTGGACCTGATATAACTACAAATTTATTTCCCAATAATTGGTCTTTACGTAACGCAGTGAAGTGAGACCAACGATTAACTTCAGAGCCTCAACCACAAAAGTCCGGGCTACCGCGACTTGTCATGCTGAGCTTGCCGAACGCATGACCATGGCGCAAGATTACTCGTCTCGGCTCGGCCGAGACTCGTGAACTTTAGGGGGTGGCCTCAACCACAAAAGCCCGGGCTAAGGCCCGGGCTTTTTTATGCCCCAACTGCGCCTTCAAGCGCATCTTGGGCTTGCAGGGGCATAAAAAAACCCACACTATCGTGTGGGCTTTTGTGGTTGGTCGGGATGACAAGATTCGAACTTGCGACCCCTTGCACCCCATGCAAGTGCGCTACCGGGCTGCGCTACATCCCGATGTTTTTCTTTTTTCCGGTATCTGCGACACTTTCTGCCGCCGGCATAGGATCGGGTCTCCCGTTAAGGGGCTGCAAAATTAAGGTAAAGTTGCCAATTGCACAAAAGTTCATCGCAGTTTTCGGCGGTACCGCAGTTTATCCTATCTTTGAACTATGTACACAGGTTTCTTACACTTGCATAAAACCGCCGTCCTACTCTTTATGGCCCTCTACCTCTTTAAATGGATTGCCCTCACTTTCAACATGGAAGGTATGAAAGCATTCTTCGCCAAAAAAGGACTGCGCATCTTTGAAATGGTTATCAGCACCCTGTTTCTGGCTACCGGCATTTACCTTATGGTTAACCTGGCACCCGAAATGCGCTCCAACCTCCTCTGGATTAAAATCGCCCTGGTACTGGCTTCTATCCCTATTGCCGTGGTTGGATTTAAACGCGGAAACAAAATCCTGGCTACCCTCAGTGTGCTCATGATTATTGCCTCATACGGCCTGGCCGAAATGCATAAAAAACGCCCCGCTGTAAATAAAGCAGAAACGGTTGCAGCTGCTACCGGTGTAGACATTTACAAAGCCAACAACTGCGCTGTTTGCCACGGACAAGACGGTAAACTCATGCTGAACGGCGCCAAAGACCTTACCGCTTCCACCCTCAGCCGTGCCGACATTGAACACCAAATTATGAACGGCAAAAATGCCATGCCCGGGTATAAAAATTCAATTGATACAGGACAACTAAAATTGTTGACAGATTACGTACAATCCTTGCGAAATAATAATTAATTTATTTTACAATAAAATATATCGTAATATTACGATATAGCATATCCAATAGATTTTACAGCCTACACCAAATCCGTTAAACTTAGTTCTAATCCTTTGGCACTGATACCTGTTTGTTTTGGATTAAACTGATGCAAACGCATCACTGAACCGTGTATTATTTTGCTTACATCTTTGAAGATAGCCACATCGGTCACTTCGGCATCCTTCTTCATCAGGTAAGCAAATACACGCGCCATGCCACAGTTGGCAATAAAATCGGGGATTACGGCCATACGACTATCCGCCAGCCTGCTGATAGGACCCATAAAAATTTCTTTATCGGCGAAAGGCACGTTGGCACCGCAGCTCACCACTTCCATACCTGCATTGGCCATGCGCATCACCTGGTCTTCGGTTACCAGCCTGCTGGCGGCACCTGGGATGAATATTTCTACCGGTAAATCCCAGATTTTGGCATTTACCTCTTCAAAACTGAGCATGTTATCAGCTACCAGCTTGTTGCCATCGCGGTTTAGGAACAGCTGACGCACTTCTTCCTCGCCCAGTCCGTTGGGTGCAATGATGCCACCCTCACGGTCAATAATACCGGCCACACGCACGCCATATTTGGTGAGGTAATAGGCCGCAGCCGTAGCCACATTGCCCCAACCCTGTATGATGGCGAGTTTGCCGTTCATGAAACCTCCGTAAACTTCGTAGTAATGCCTGACGGCTTCGCACACGCCCCATCCGGTAATCATATCGGCTACGGTATAACTGCGGGCCACATCAGGGCTTAGTCTTTCGTCGGTAATGGGCAACACCACGCCTTCCTGCAAACGCGAAATGGCGCGCAAACGCTCTTCGGCGGTATAATGCTTCAAATGCCCGTTTACCGTGCCTTCCTGCGGATGCAGCAAACCATTGGCTGCTGTGTAGGGTATCACTTCGTGTATTTCATCCACGTTCAAATCACCACCGGTGCCATAGTAATGCTTCAGCAATGGATGAACAGCCTTGTACCAGCGTTCCAGAACGCCCTTTTTGCGGGGATCGGCAGGATCAAAATTGATACCGCTTTTGGCCCCGCCAATGGGCGGACCGGCCACGGTAAATTTCACTTCCATGGTTTTGGCCAGACTCTCCACTTCACGCTTATCGAGTCCTTTGCGCATGCGGGTTCCGCCGCCTGCAGAGCCATTCCTGAGCGAATTAATCACCACCCAGCCTTCGGCCTCGGTTTCGCTGTCTTTCCATTCAAATACAATTTCGGGGCGCTTGCCCTCAAATTTGGCTATCAGTTGATCTAATTTCACGTTGGTTTGTTATATTAAATTTGAAAAATCACCATCCAGCGAACCGCTAATACTGGCGCGGGAAGCGCCGGTGGCTGTATGCCGGATATTGGGCACATTTTTAACACGCATGGCACCCAGCAACGCAAAAATCAGGGCTTCCTTGTAATCGACGAGTGATGCCTCGGGAACCACAATCTCCGCCTCGGTTTCAGCCCGCAGGTGGTCTATGAGTGATGTATTGTGGGCACCGCCGCCTGTTACCAAAACTGCACGTCCGGCACCGTTATCGCCGTGCAAAGCATTCAGCGAAGCGCCTATCTGACGGGCAATATGCACCACCAGGGTTTTCATGCGGTCTGCAGCCGGTTCCTGGTCAAAATCGCGCACCACATGCCAGAAACCTTTGTTTATCCACTCACGGCCCAGACTTTTGGGGCCTTTTTGCTTGTAGTATTCAATGTCATTCAAGCGGTTGAGCAGGGGGAATATAATTTGTCCGCTTTCGGCAATTTGTCCATTTTCATCATAGGATTGCCCAAGCTCCCTTGCCACGCGGTTCAGCACAATGTTGCAAGGCGCAATATCGAATGCCACGCGCTTGCCTTCGGCTTCAGCGCTGATGTTGCAGAAACCACCCAGATTCAGACAGCTGTCATATTCGGGGAATAGCAGCTCATCACCGATACCCACCAACGGGGCGCCTTGTCCGCCCAGTGCCACATCGGCCCTGCGAAAATTGGAAACCACGGGAAGTCCGCAAATAGCGCTCAGCGAGGCGCCATCACCAACCTGAGCCGTAAGGCGGTGTTCGGGATTGTGAAAAATGGTATGTCCGTGTGAGGCCACCAGATCAGGTTTTGCACCGATTTCTTTGCAAAAAGTATTTACCAGCTCCCCCAGATAATGTCCGTAAAACACATCCGTTTTGGCATACAACTCCGGATTCTGGTATTTCAGTTGTGACAACCGCACCCTCCACTTTTCGTTGTAGGGATAGGTTTTGGCAGCTTCAATGCGGGCGGTCCATTCGCTGCCGTTAAATTGCACATCACACAGAGCCAGATCCGCACCGTCCATACTGGTTCCGCTCATTATTCCAATCACTTTCATAGGCACGTGGTTTGCGCAGCAAAAATAGGCTTTATCAGGCAAACCCTACAAGCTTTGAAAAGCCGTTAAATTTTGTATGTTTGTAGGGTATACAGGCATGAAACGCAAATCATTTCTCACAGCGGCCGCCATAATGGCCGTAGCAGGCAGCAGGGCAAACATCCGCGGCGGTTTTTCAGCAATTCCGGCAGATACCGATGATGAACAATACTGGTCTGCCCTGCGGGCTTCGTTGTTTCCGATAGAAAGCGGCAGGATATTCCTCAATAACGGCACCATGGGCATTACCCCCTACCCCGTGCTTTCTGCCCTGCAAAACGGCTTTGAAAATGCTGCCATCAAAGGCGCTTACCCAGGCCACACCGACGATTTGCAAAAATCCATAGCCGAACTCACCGGCTGCGATTTTGAAGAAATAGCCATTACCAAAAACGTGAGCGAAGGCATCAACCACGCCTGCTGGGGAATCCCTATGAACAAAGGCGATGAAGTGATAATGACGACCCACGAACACGCCGGCGGATGCATTGCATGGCTTCACAGGGCCAATGTGGACGGCATTGTCATCAAAACATTCCAGCTGGGTAAAACCGCCGATGAAACACTGGCCAACCTGGAAAAAGCCATCACCAAAAAAACCCGTGTGATTGCCGTACCGCATATCCCCTGCACCATCGGGCAAATATTACCTATAAAGGAAATCTGTGCCCTCGCCAGAAGCCGCAATATTATTACAGCCATCGACGGGGCCCACCCGCTGGGCATGATTCGTTTCAACCTGCACGATATAAACTGCGACTATTACAGCGGTTGCCTGCACAAATGGGCACTCGGACCGCTGGGAATGGGCTTTTTCTATGTTCGTAAAGATATGCTCGCAAAAACCCGCTGTACCCATGTTGCTGCCTATTCCAGCAATGAATTTAACATGGCTACCACACCGCCCACCGGCGGCAAATTGGTTGATACTGCCCACAGGTTCTACTACGGAACCTTCTGCGGGCCCATGTACGAAGCGGCTATTGAGGCACTGAAACTCTACAAAAAAATCGGGCCGGAACGCATTGAAACCCGCGTGCGTAGCCTGGCTGCCTATCTTCAGGAATCACTGATGGCACTGGGCGATAAAATCATCATGCTCACACCCACAGAAGCCAAAAGCCGCGGGGCACAGGTGGCATTCCGAATCAACAATGGCAACCCAAAGGCCAGCTCGGAGCTTGTGACCGGACTTTACAGCAAAAAAATCACACTGCGCTATGTGGGTGAAAATAATGTGGACTGTGTGCGTGTGAGTACCCACTACTACAACAGCCGCGAAGAGATTGACACGCTGGTTGCGGAAGTAAAAAAAGCATTGGGATAAGTGCTTACATCGGAGGCTGAAAACATCATCAGGCATTGGCGTTCAGGGCAAACCGAATACCCTGTCAGCAGCAGCGGCACCACCGGTGAGCCCGGCACTTTTTTGCTGAAGCGCAACCTGATTGAATTGAGCTGCCGCATTACCGGCGAAGCACTGTCTATAACCCCTGAAGACCGCATCCATTGCTGCCTGCCCCTTACCAAGGTGGGTGGACTGATGCAGCTGTTTCGCTCTGAAGTTTGGGGCGTGCCAATAGATGTGGCCGAGCCCACCGCAAATCCTTTGTTAAATTATTCAGGAACCGCTACCATCATTTCTCTCACACCCATGCAATTGTCGCATATTTGGGCCGATGAAAACAGCCGAAAATCCCTTTTGAAATTTAGGATTGTGCTACTAGGCGGTGCGGGCATTCCTGCTTCGCTGGAAAAAGAAATTACAGCACTTGAAAAACCCTCGTTTTACCATACCTACGGCATGACAGAAACCTACAGCCACGTGGCTTTGCGTAGAATTGGTGAGCCAGGGTTTCGGTTTATTCTGCCGACAAAAGCTTCATTGGAAGAAAACGGGTGCCTGCAGATTAGCAACGCCATTACGGAAAATCGCGTATTACAAACAAACGATGTTGCGCTTTTCGCAAAAGACTGTTCATTTACCATATTGGGCCGCGCCGATAATGTTATTAATTCAGGGGGAATAAAAATTGCGGCAGAAGCCGTCGAATCTGTCATACAAGCATATTCCGGAGTTACTGAAGGCACTTTTTTCTGTGCAGGCTTACCTGATGATGTGCTGGGCGAAAAGCTTGTTTTGGTAGTACTGCAGGGCATTGCAGCCCCCGATTTGCAAAAAATCCCATTTGAGCCTTCTTACCTGAGGCCTAAGGCAATTATCACAGCAGAAAAATTCCTGTATACGGAAACCAATAAAATACGGCGTAAAGATACGATGGCGCTCATTTGCAGCTAACGGGCGTAACTTTATATCCCATGCGCCTGAGGCCTGCTATCAGGCCATCTTCCTTCATCAAATGGGCAGCACCTACGGCCACGAAACAACGTTCTTTTTCAAACTGTCCTTCCAGCTTTTTCAGCCACAAACTGTTTCTTTCGGTCAGCAACATTCCGGTCCAGGCGACTTCTTCAGCATCGCCTGTCACAGATTGGTCAATCACACTTTCCATGCTATCCATCTGCTGTTTCTCGTAGTATTCGGGCAATTTCAGGCTACGGCGGATATATACCCGGGTGGCACTGTCTTCATCGCCGTCAAGAAGTCTCCTGAGAGACCTGAACTGCAATGACAGGGAAGGTTTCACAAACATCACCTCAAACTGATCTTCGGCGGTTTCCAAAAAATCGCGGCGGTAGCCATTTTTCATGGCATAATCGGCAATTCCCTGATCGATGGGCACCATGCGCTCATATACCAGGTCTTTGTAGGCGTCGGCAAACATGCGGGCAGCAAGCACCGATTCCACCAGGGCCGGCCTGTAATCGTCATACACAGTGGCTTTCACGGGTGGTTCGCCCTGCTGCAAGATACTGTCAAGCTTATGCCACTGAGATTTGCTCAAACTGTCGGAAAGCTTTACTCCATCTGGCATGGCCGCATAGCGAAACATAGAAAACATGGCTCCCCGGTCCGACAAATCCACTTCTGTAATGATGCGTGTGCACTTTTTCAGGCTGTCGAATGGTGCGGGATGCGCATCAAAATAGCGATAATTGGCCAGGTGCATGGTTCCGAAAATAAATGAAACCTTTTGGGAAACGGGGTGTGTAATCCGCCACAGCAACTGAGATTTTGCCGGTAGAGCTAAAAACAGTAAACTTATGAAAACAGGTTTTCTCAACGGGTGGCGGTGGGATTGTATTCGTACATTTCCCGAAGGAGAAAATTATAGAACTCATCTGCCTTTTCCGAACTTGCATTCGGATACATCCAGGTGATTTTCTTCTCTGCGCCGTTTTTATGCCAGATTAGGGTTTTGTGAATGTTGTCCGGCAATGGTTTATCACCCGGGTTGGTAAACACATCCGGCAAATCCCTGAAATAACCACGGGCTATGCGGCCCGGCATGGGATTTAGCTGAATGTAAATAGAATCAGATTGTTCGCGGCGGTAAATTTTACCGCTGGGCAGCATGTAAAAGTTTGTGTAAGCCCCTGTAATTCCGCCCCCCTCGCCTATCATCAGCCATTTTTTTGCTTTTGTAGGATCTGTAATGGTACAGGCTGTTGACAAAAGTATCAAAGACAGGAGAATAGCAGTATTCAATTGTTTTATCATACAGGTATTTTGCCAGTTTGTAACAGATAAAAAACACCTGCTGACACCAGAATTACAGCTAAGAACTTTATCAGAGATGCAGCGATATATTTTTTAATAAAAAATTCAGGCATGCCGGCGGCTTTCATCTTTCGCAATATAAGGACAACAATCACGCCATTGTTGAATAGCAGCAGAGAGGCAATGTAAGCACTAAAAATCAAGGTAAAAGAAAATGCACCAAACCGCGATGCGATTAAGAATAATGAAATAATTACTACTAAAAAAATCAGTGACCATTTTCGCACGGAATTGGTGATTTCCATAAACCTGCATTTATCCTCAACAGAAAGGCTTTCGAGCCCTTTGCCCAAAACCATCCGTGAGAATATCAGGGCGGCTAAATAGAGCCCCATGCAAATTATCAGACCTGTCATTTACCGCAAATTTGCGCGTAAATACACGGATTACCAAACATATAATAAGCCTGCCATGACAACGAATTTTAGTTGGTCTCACTTCACTGCGTTACGCAAAGACCAACTATGAGGAAGTTAATGGTTAGGTTTTGTGCAGCGAGGCGGCCATTCGGCTTAGGAAAAACCGAGCAAATGGGAACTTTGGTGATTCCACTTCTCGGAATCGCACAAGCGGCGAATGAGCTCAAACTCAGGTATGCGTTGATTGAGCAGCGACTGCACGGCCAGTTTGCGGGCAATATTGTAAATTTCTGCTGCGCTGAGCTTGTAGCGGTTGGAAAGCCATTCGGCTTCCTGTGGCTTTAACGAAGGAACAGCCTGCTTCCAGATATTCACCGCTACCGCCGTTTCGGGTAATTCGAATTTGATTTTATATAAAAACCTACGTTCAAAGGCGTCATCCAGGTTGCGGGTCATATTGGTGGTGGCGATGAGAATGCCCTGGAAACTTTCCAGCTCTTCCAGTAAAATATTCTGCAATGCATTGTTCATCTGATCCACAGAGGAATTGACAGCCATGCGTCGCGTAAGCAGGCCATCGCACTCATTAAGCAGCAGAATAGGTTCAGGACTCAGGTATTGCAAAGCCCTGCCATAGTCGTGAAAGAAGGATTTCAGGTTTTTTTCAGAATCTCCTACCCATTTGCTCATTACCTGGGTAACATCCAGCCTGAATACCGCACGCCCTGTTTGGCGCGCCAGCTGCAGTGCCAGTTCGGTTTTGCCGGTTCCGGGATCTCCGTGAAACAATATAGTGAGACCATTCATCCGCCCCTGTGCGGGCATTTTGCGTTTAAACTCCCTGAACTTAGTGGGTTTTATCAGCCGGTGCAAATCGCGCACCTGTGATTCCACGTTGGGATTAAACAATAAGTTGGCAGGTTTTATTTTCTTGGGATCAATGGCATTGGGGGGCAGTGTTTTGAAGCGCTCTTTGAGAGTCTCCTCCAGTTCGGCAGATATTTCGGGCAATAACACCTCTACGCCCTTTGAAGTGAGCTCCAGTTCCATATCGTCATTCATAAGGGCACTGCCTGCATGCTGCACCAGCTTAGCCTTAATTGGTGCCCACACATTGGAAGTTATCTGATGTTTTAGTGATGTAAACGAAGCACCGGTGCGCACAAAACGTTCAATATAGCGAAGTTCGAAATGCCTGTTATCAATCAGAAACCTCGCTAGTACAGCGCATAGCACAAAGCGGTGCAAGGTGTTGATATTGCCGCGCATCTGCTTCACCAGCGCCAGATCTTCATTAACCGCAAACAGAAATTCAAGCTCTTCGTGCAGTTCGCGCTCATTAACAAAATCATGGTCCAGCAGATTGAAACGAAAATATTCCATCATCCGAAAAACCCCTACTGGCTTGATTTCGCGAATGAATTTTATATCGTTTTTGCGCGCGGCAGACCACACAGCCCGCTGCAGCACAATTTTGGGTTCAGACAAGGGATGATCGGCCTCGGTAACCACCCGCATGCGCCTGAAGCTGTAAACCACATCAAAAGCATCGCCCCGGTTGCCCATTTTTCGCTCTGCCAGCTCATAGAGGCGGTTTTCCTCTATGGGTTTAATCCGAAACTGATGGTGAAATATGAGGGCAAACACCACAAGCTCATCGCAGGTCATGTTCAGGCATTTTGCATACGATTCAAGCTCAGCATCATGCTTATATCCGGCGGCATCCGCTTTGCCTGAAACGGTTTTGCGGTAGATAGCCGCAAAGCATTCAGCGAGGGAAGCAAACTTATCTAATATTGTATTGGTATTATCCATAAGGCAAATTTTGAGAATGTAAGCGCACCCTATTTGCGTAGTAAAAAGTATGAGAATTCAGAAAATGAAGAAGTATTGCTGAATATTTCCTACCCGAATTCCCCATCGCAACAACCAAAATTATCACAACTGAATAGAACTATCAGCGGACGGGGGATGTTCGTTATTAATGAAAGACTGAAAGTATTGAAAGCGCTCCGGGCTTCTGCCTGCACAGTTGAAAAACACAAAATAAATGAATGCGCACGTGTGCGCACACATTTAATATAACGACACTTTCAAAAAACGGCTGTTTTCGTCAACGTTGACAGAAATCTGTTATTGGGTGAAAGTCGCCAAATATTTGTGCTCAACTTTAAATTTTTATTCATCACTTAATTCAAAACATCATGACAAAACCTCAAAACACCCAAATCGCAAACGCCGTAAACCTGTTTATCATCGACGAGAGCGGCTCCATGGCATCCATGACCGAAAGCACCCGGGAAACCTTTGTTGGCTTATTGGAAAAGATTAAACAGGAACAGGCAGACACACCCGACCTGCAGCAGTTTGTGAACCTATGGACCTTTGCCGACAGCCGATTCAGCGAACGACTGATTTTTCAGGAAGTGCAGCGCTGGAGCGGAGAAGCACCGGAATACAGGCCTATGGGCGGCACACCCCTGAACGACGCCATTGGCGGAGCCTTGAAAAAACTTGAAAACTATCTGTTTGTAAAAAACCTGGAGGCGGACAACACCCGCGTGAGTGTGTTTATCCTTACCGATGGCGAGGAAAATGCAAGCCGTGAATGGACTACCAGCGGAATAAGGCAATACATCACGGATTGTGAAGCCAAGGGCTGGGAATTTACCTACTACGGCGCCGACCACGACGTGTGGCGTGCTGCAGAGGCCCTGAACATTAAAAACCACTACCACTTCAGCAAGAGCGATGCAGGTATGAAAACCATGGTAGAGGAGCGCAACCGTGAAGAATACAACAAAAAACTGGCCTTCCTGAGCAAGATTAAAAAACCCTAACCATTCAGCAGCATAAAATTTCTGCTGCAGGCAATACGATAGGGTTGGTTCCGCTCTCCGGTGATGATGTATGGCTGATAATTCCATTCACTCATCTGGGAGCGGAACCTTGCTTTTATGCGGGAAATGGACTGATTGATGCTGCCATTGTCCTGAGACAAAATAAACATGGGTTCCAGCACCTGATTGATTCTATCGGCATCATGACCGGTCACATTCCGGTAAATGGTGCGCATTTCGTCCAGGTACTGCTGTCGGTCACTGAGTCTGAAACCCGCCGGATGGTTATAAAAAAGCCGGTACAAAGCAAAATCGAGGGGTTTTAACTTGATGACTTTATCTATTTCATTAAAATCAAGACTGTTGTTGAACGGATTGAGCTGCAGGTGAAAAGGCCGCCTTGTGCTTTCTTCCATCACTTCTGTAAGTCCGGGTGCCATGTTCCTCGCCACCTCGGGCATTTCGGTATAGATTTCCTGCACCAGCCCCCGGATGATTTTGAAAAACCCTTTCTCTGTTTCGGTTCGCTGCAGTGCCTGAATGGTATTCCGCACATCCTCATCTTCCATCAAGGCCTGATGATCCCAGTCGTTATGCTCAGGTTCTTCATGCATCATCTGCGATAACCTATCCTGTATCATGCTCAGCAAACCCGGGTTACGGGAAGGCCTGCTGTGTTCAGGTGGTGGCGCCGACGTCTCTTCCCTGCTTACCTTGTAAAAAGCGGGTTCAATCCAGGGACCAATGCCGGTGTGGGAAATATGGATCATTAGGTTGGTCATGGCCACCTCTTGCAAATCAGGGTGACTGAAACCCCATGCCTGCCCCTGCCCAAAGTACAGCAGATAATGATCATTCCTTGCATCAATATTCAGCTTACGCAAAATCAGGTGGCCTGCCATTTTCAGATCCACACCGCGGAGCAACTCCCCCACCAAAATACCCTGCTTGCGACGGTGTAAATGCTGCAAACCGGGAAAGTGGTAGGTCCAGTAGGCCTCATCGGTTTGCGACAAATCCAGGGTTTCGTTTTCAAGATCCGGCGGAAAAGCAAGGGTCATGCCCCTTTGCTCTAACTGTTCGCACAATACAAAACGGCGATGTGCCGGCAACCGCCCGTTGGATCCGTTGCCTAGGTTTATGTAAACAAAACTGTTGGGAGGAAATAAAAAATTAAGTCTGTCAGAAATGGGATTAAAGATGGGTTGGGGCGTCATGAGAACGTATTTTTCCAAAAATACAATCTCCATTGTTAAAAACCAATAATTTGCCTTTGGGCAGCATTTGCCATGATTCATTTTCGGTTATGGCAGCCGTTGCGATGACCACACCGCGGGTATCCGGGCTTTTTTCATCCTCCAGGTTTATGGTCACATCCAAATCCGAAAGGGTAATCTGCCCAAAGGGTGCTTTGCGAATGGTGTAATACAAAGAAGCACCTGAAGTTTCTGTGTGGTATGCAAACAGCCGCACACCATCACTGAAAATACAGTTAAACTTACCCAGCGTGTTGATGTTTTGCAGTATGGCTTGGATTTTAGGATAATCAGAAACCTTGTCAAATTGCAGTTTCTGCTTTTTCATTTCTCCCAGTAAATGGCAAAAAGCATATTCGGAATCGGTTTGCCCTGCGGGCTTGTAGCCGCTCAAAACGAGCGTTTCATAATTGTTTAAAACTCCGTTGTGGGCAAAAACTATGCTTTTACCCAGATAGTAGCGCATAAAAGGATGGGTATTTTGCTGTACGTGGCTGCCATGCGTGGCATATCGCAAGTGAGAGATGATGTTTTTACTTTTCACCCACGAACCGTCATAAACGGCCTCAAACAGGCTGCTATGTAAAGCGCTGCGGGCTTCCTTGATAATTTGGGCTTCACCATCAGGAAACCATGCCAG
>VHBA01000039.1 GCA_016872175.1 Sphingomonadales bacterium
ATATTCCAGCGCCTGATTCACCATATCCGTGCTTCCAATAAAAAGCGGAGAACGCTGGTGTAAATCTGTCGGCATAATATCAAGAATGCGCTCTTTACCCGAGTGTGCCATGCCACCGGCCTGCTCAACTATAAATGCCATCGTGTTGCACTCATAAATTAGGCGAAGTTTTCCGCTGGGTTTCTTTTCGGTTTCCGGATAAATAAAAATACCACCCCTGAGTAGGTTTCTATGCACATCGGCAATCAAACTACCTATATAACGTGCACCATAAGGCCTACCTGTAGCTTTATCCTTCTCCTTACACCATAAAACGTATTGCCTTATCCCTTCCGGAAAATCAGCACTATTCCCCTCATTAAGCGAAAAAATAGCACCCCCGTTCGGTATGCGAATATTTTCATGCGACAAACAAAATTCCTGAAGGGTATCATCCAAAGTAAAGCCATTCACGCCATTGCCTGTGGTATAGATAAGCATGGTACTGGTGCCATAGAGAAAATAACCTGCTGCAACCTGTTCAGAACCGCGCTGAAGACAATCTTCGGTCTTAGGAGCGCTGCTGTAGTCTTTTCTGCGGTAAATAGAGAAAATTGTGCCTATACTGGCATTTACATCAATATTAGAACTTCCATCCAAAGGATCAATCGCAACATAATACTCCTTTGTTTCACAACCTTCAATAAAAATGGCATGATCCTGTTCTTCGCTTATTACGGCGCATACTTCACCACATCTGCTTAAAACTTCTATGAAAGTTGTATCTGCTACCACATCCAGTTTCTTCTGGTATTCTCCTTGCACATTAATGGAGCCCATATCACCCAGAATATCTACAAGGCCGGCTTTTCTTACATCACGGTTTACCATTTTGGCTCCTAATTCCAACGCTCTGAACATTTTGCTGAAAGCACCTGTCGCGTTTTTATATAAAGCCTGCTGGTCTACAATAAATTGTTCCAGCGTAACCAATCCTTTTACTGCCATAAAATATTTAGTGTTTGGGGAGATTTGATAATTAACTTTGCAAAAAAACAACAGGCAATTCGTCTTTCCCAATAAAAATGAAAATATTCAAGTTTGGCGGTGCATCTGTAAAAGATGCGGACGGCGTTAAAAACATAGGAAAAATACTCGCTGACCATAACGCAGAGAAATTATTAGTAGTCATCAGTGCCATGGGAAAAAGCACCAACCACCTTGAAAAGCTTGTTCATGCATGTGTCTATGGTACCGGCGAAACAAACGCCTTACTCATGGAATTAAAAGATTACCATTATTCTATTATCCATGGTCTTGAAAAAACCAATTCATCTGCCATGGTAAATGATATAGAAAATATTTTCCTTGAGCTGGAATGCCTTGTAGAAACACCAGCTACCCCTGAAGAATATGATTTTGTATATGATCAGGTTGTAGCTTTTGGTGAGCTGATAAGCACGAAAATTGTTAGTCATTACCTGCTAACAGAAGGTTTTAAAAACCAGTGGATTGACAGCAGGAACTTTATTATTACAGATAACAGGTATAGAGATGCACGCATTCAATGGGATGAAACTGAAAAGATCATATCCAATAAACTAAAACCCCTTGCCGAGAAGCAAACCGTAATTACCCAAGGTTTTATTGGACGCGGTCCCGTAAATGAAACTACTACACTAGGGAGGGAAGGCAGTGACTATTCAGCAGCCATCTTTGCCTATTGCCTTAATGCCGAATCTGTAACAATATGGAAGGATGTTGCCGGTGTGATGAACGCAGATCCTAAAAAAATGGATAATGCTTCTCTGATCAGTAATCTTGGCTATTCAGATGCTATTGAGCTTGCTTATTATGGTGCTTCTGTTATACATCCCAAAACCATTCAGCCACTTATGGCGAAGAATATTCCTTTGTATGTTAAATCATTTATCAACCCAACTGAGTTAGGCACACAGGTTAGCAATCAAAATCATGTATTAGACCTACCTTGTTATATTTTTAAAGAGAACCAGGTTCTTGCTGAATTAAAAACCAGGGATTTCACCTTCATAGTAGAACAAAACCTTGAACAAATATTTAGTCTTCTTGCACAACATAAAATAAGATGCAACATTATCCAAAATTCGGCCATTAGCTTCAGTTTTGTGGCAGATAACAAGGAAAACAAATTAACTAATCTTATAAGTGACCTTGAAAAATTAGGTTTATCAGTTCAGATTACTGAATCTCTAGAACTGATAACCATTTATAATGCTGTTGAAGGTTCTAAAAAAACTGTTTTAGGAATAAAGGAAATAATCCTTGAACAAAACACAGGCAATACATCTCATTACCTGGTGAGGTAAGATATAATGCAACTCCAACAAAAAACCCGACAATTTCTGTCGGGTTTTTTGTTGATGACTTGACAATTTGCTTACTTGTTCAAAATCACAGGCCTTATCCAGGTGCGATTCTGGTTCTTCAGCTTGATGGTGTAAAGACCAGCGGCATAGCCTTCCAGCTGCAAAGCAATAAAACCACCTGCAGGCACGGTGCGGTATAACATTCTTCCGCCATTGTCCCAAACCTCCACAGATTCAATAGCGGCTTTTAGGCTACCTGCATCAATTACAACTCTTCCTGAGGTTGGATTTGGATACACCTTGATTCCTTCATCACCCATATTCTTTAGTCCTGAATAGGTGCTGTAACATTCACCCTGAGGCAATACATGTACGTTGCGGCTAATCATTTTTGCTGTATTTCCGCTAGGGTCTGCAAGTATGTAGTTAATGAAATAAATACCCTTCACCCAAATATTTACGTTGTGGCTTACAACCTTTACTAAGGGAAGCAAGGTAGCAGAATCATAGTAGTTGTCGGTTATATGCAGGCCACTCATTGCCCAGAACGGCTCGCCCACGCAGGTATTGATTGTACCGCCAAGCAAATCGGGGGCAATGCGGTCTACTACCCTAACTACACGGGTTTTAGTGGCTTTATTGCCGCTCTCGTCTTCAGCAGTAAATATTTCCTGATATTCTCCCAGTATGTTTTCATTCACATTGCTGCTTCTGGTGGTTTTCACCAACAAGGGTGAAGAATAATTCTCCCTAATGGATACCGTTCGGGAAATATAATCGGTTTTCACATCATGGTATATAGTATCCTGCGTATTCAATTCAATCTCAGGCGCTACAAAATCATCCACTTTATATTGCAAGGTATAACCATTCTCGGGCGACACATTACCATTGATATCCGTAGCAAAATAGCGAATCGGATAGGTACCTTTGGCAGTAGAATTCACATTACCCTTGGCACCCGGCATTTTACGGATTTCCGTATAACCATTGCATTCATCCTCCGCATAGACATAATCGGTAAAGTTTGAACCAATCTGAACTTGCACAATCTGATTATCAACGATTCGGCTGCCGCCTATATAAATACCCGGGCCTTTGGTATCACGAACCTTTACGGTTCTCTTCACGGTAGCTGTTAAACCTGCCTTATCCTTCACCGTGTAGGTAAGTATATAATCACCAATAACTTTGGTATTAACAGATCCCGTTACCTTAATTGAGTCTGTAAGATTGCCATCGGTTTTATCGTAGGCAGTAGCCATTGAGTCGTAGAAATTTTCACACTGCTCAATATTTTCAAGCGATTTGCCTCGCAGAGTGATGGAAGGACGGGTACGGTCATTTTCAACAATAATAAGTCGAGACTTTTTTTCAGCCTGATTACCGGAGGCGTCTGAGAGATTAAATTCCAGTTTGTAGGTGCCGGCCAAGCTGCAATCAACTGTTCCTGAAATTTTCACACTATCGGTTAAATCTCCCTCGTGTCCATCCTCGCCCAGAAAGGTAGTCTTTTTAATCTCAGACCAGCATCCACCTGAAGTACCAATCTTCTCTACATATATGGTATCACCACCCAACAGGGTAATCTCAGGCTGGGAATTGTCTCTTACCAGGGTAATTCCGTAATCCTCAAATTCACCCACCACGTTTAATCCACAGGGATAATTATCTAATGAACCATAACTAGCACCCACGCGCATGCGGGTATTGCCTTCAAATGCTTTAATAAATGGAGGTACTCGGAACGTGGCACTGTCAAAAAAACCACTGATTTTACCGGAAGACAGCACGGTTTCTCCAGCATCTTCAAAATCACCATCGATATTAAAATCTATCCATACTTTATAGTTTACAGGGTTCACATTGGTAAACCTGCCAACCTTCACTTTATAACTTGCACCAAAATTCAGGGTAGCCTTGTCCGAACTGATAAAGTTACTGTAAGATACGCCACTGCTACTGATTTTGTTGATGCGATGTGTATCACGCTCCAGGAGTTCAACACTGTTAATCCCCACATCAGAATTGGTCAAATCCACAACCGGCGTGCAATAATCTACGGCACAAACGATTTCTTTTTTGATAACCGTTTTTGCTGTGCCAAATCCCAAAAGTGTGTTATATCCTTTAAGCTCAATATTGTAACATCCACCTGCTGTGAACTTTAGCTGAACGACAGAACTGTTGCCAATTAGATTTCCTGATACCACAGAATATGAATTGGGTGTTATTTTCCACTCCAGGTTATCTGCAAAGTTGGTTTCGGCGGTTAGTGTTACCGTTTCATTGGGGACTACCCGAACCTTATCCGTCACAAAATCCAGTTTCGCCATCGATGATGAAGGTGGCACCACCCGTATATTTTTACAGAAGGTATCCGAACTGCTGCAATTACCGGCAGCCAGACAAACTCTCTGAACACCTGTCGATGCAAATGTTCTTGAGAAATCCTTGGATGTAGATTCTTCCGTATTATTCACACGCCACGACCAGTTAGGCGTACCGGTAATACTGGTCTTGTTAATCATGGCGAGGTTAACACCCTCAGCAATGGTATCGTACTTGGTCGTAAATGAAGCTATGGTTGGGGTAGGCTTTGCCCGATCACATTCCCAAACTGCAATAAAACCGGAATCCGTACATGATGAATTGCTTTCAAACGTCAGATACATTCTGCCACTATTTGCCTTTAATGTTTGCGTTCTGTAAAAATTCCAATTACTCCCATTAATTCCACCTGAAGGCGATAATTCTTTGGTCGGATCGGCAAAAGATGCATCGTAAATCCTCAGAATATCACTGTTATCACAAAATCTGAGGCTTTTGAATTTTAGTCTTATCTCTTTTGCATCACAAGGTTTAATAAGAAAATAATCAATGCTATTCTTTCTATTATTACCATAATTTGCCGATGGGCCTGCATGGTCATATAACATCCCAAGAGCACTTTCACCAACCGTTTGAGGTCCCATATAATATTCAGTAGGCGGTGTGCAATCCACATACTGGTTTTTGCAAATTTTGGATGAAACCCCAAGGCTATTTTGGGAGGTTAAACAAAAATTCCACTTGCCCACTTCATCCAGGAAAAACAGGGGGTTTTGCTGGCTGGAGGTATATAAATTACCACCGGGAGAAACGGCTTCCCAAACCCAGCTGTAGGGTCCATTGGTTGATAAATCAACCAATTCAGCGTTGTTAAAAATCTCTACACTGTTCTTTTTTGCTATAAAATCGGCAACCGGAGGTGCTTTGGGCTGCTCTATGGTCACCTGCTTGGTCCTTGTAGCCGACACACCGCAATAAGAAACTGTCATGGTAACATCGTGTGTACTAGGCGGAGAAACCGGTAACCATTTTGCCTGCCCTATTGAAGAATTATTATTGACGACTGAAACATTAGGCCCAGCAAATGTCCAGTTATAGGTATAAGCAGGACTTTGACTTGATGCCGGAAACTTAATGGTTGTCCGCTCATAATTAGGGCCTCGCGGTACTGTAAAATCAGCCACGGGATCAGGCAGTCGTTTTAAATTTACCTCAAGGTCATTAATAGAACCATAACCTGTAACAGAACCACATCCAGAACTTGTGTTTAAATTATATGAATAATGAGATAGGCTTCTGAATCGCAAATATCCTTTACCACTTCCCGACCAGCATGGCAAAGTTAAAGTCACTCTTGAAGGTGAAGAGGGATTACTTGAGGTTATGTACAAAGAACCGGTAGGATTAAGGATACATTCAGACGTAGAAAATGAACCATCATAATTTTGATCCAACCAAATGCCTACTCCTGTATTCCAACTACCGCCACTACTGGCCACTTCAATGGTAATTTGCTGTCCGGCTATTAAATCAATCGGCTTTCCTGAATTTAACGTTCTATTTGTGGAGGCGCATCCAAGTCCAGAATAACTTGCAAGTGTGCCACCTGCAGCATCTTTAACTATAATTGACTGAAGATCTCCACCATAATTTGTCCAGGAACCTGAACCACAACCCCAGGAAGCATTGGCAGAACATTGCGCACTAACTTCCTGGTGATATAGCCAGTAAAAGGCCAAGAGGATTAAAACACGAAAAAGTAGATTTGTTTTCATAGTTGAATTATTTTCAAGTTTAACAATAAATTTAAAAAAACAAATAAAACCTCCGTTAAATGTTCATAAAAAAAACCCGGCACAAGGCCGGGCTTTTTTTAGTTCGTTAACAAGGGATTAGTTTCTAACCACTACACGCTTGGTAGTAGTTTGTCCGTCGTTGCTCAGGCGAATCATGTAAACACCGTTTCCAAACTGTGCCAGGTTGATTTCGGTGTGACCGAGACCTGATTTCAGGTTGTTGAACGAAGCTACTTTGCTGCCAGAAACGTTGAACACTTCTACAGATACAGGCTTGCTGTTCTGAAGCATGTAGCTAAGGGTTACCTTACCGTTTGTTGGGTTAGGGAACACGCTTACTGCTTCGTCAAGGCTGATGTTGGCAGTGCTCAGGTAAGTATTCTGACAGTTAGGAGGATAGTTTACAAACACTGGGCGGGTTACCATCATAGCCTTGTTGCCGCTAGGATCGGACAAAGTGTAGTTGATGTAATAAACACCGGCTTCCCAGATGTTGATGTTGTGGTTCAACACTGATACAAGCGGAGCAAGGGTAGCAGGCGAGTAGTAGTTGTCGCTGATTACCAAACCGCTCATTGCCCAGAAAGGAGTACCTACGCAAACGTTCATTGCAGGAGCAAGAATCTGAGGAGCTACACGGTCTACAACTGTTACGGTGCGAACTGCAGTGGTGCTGTTTCCGCTTTCGTCAGTTGCTGTATAAGATTCAGTGTAAGTTCCCAGTGTGTAAGGATCTACAGAACCAGTCTTAACAACGCTCACTTTATTCAAAGGATAGTAGTTATCGCTTACGGTTACATCACGAGAAACATATGGTGTATTTACATCATGGATAATATTAGACTCAGTGTTCAGAGCTACAACTGGAGCAATATAGTCATCAACCTGATAGTTGATTACATAGCCGTTTTCGTCAGCAAGGTTTCCGTTAGGATCAACTGCAGTGTAAATAACAGGATATGTAGCACGGATAGCTGTGTTCACAGGACCGTTGAAACCAGGGGTTTTAACGATGTTAATCGCACCGTTACACTCATCCTGTGCATAGATATTATCTACAAATACACTGTTAATCTGAACTTTAACAATGGTATTGTTTACGATACGGTTACCCACAGTATAAATACCGGGCTTCTTGGTATCACGAACCTGAACTTTACGGGTCTTAACAGCAGTGTTACCCTGTGCATCACTTACAGTGTAAGTAAGGGTATAATCCCCAACTTTAGCAGTATTTACTGAACCGGATACAATGATAGCAGTAGTAAGGTTACCGTCAACGGCATCCGTTGCAATAGCACCGGCTTCTTTGAAAGTTCCACACTGTTCAACAGTTTCAACAGCGTTTCCGTTCAGAGTCAAAGTTGGAGCAGTTCTGTCAAGAACCACATACACAGTACGACGCTTAGGCACTGCGCTATTGCCGGAAGCATCCGTTACAGTGAAATCAATGCTGTAGATACCGGGGATAGTGCAATCCAAATCAGAGTTAACAATAACTTTTGATGTCATATCACCTTCTGTAGGATCGTTTGCAGAATAAGTAGTATTAGCTAATTCAGCCCAGCAACCGTTAGAAGTACCGGTACGTTCAACGTACAGGGTGTCTTTACCAACGAGGGTAATTACAGGAGCTGAACCATCATTGGCCAAGGTAATTCCATAGTCTTCAAATTCACCTACAGTGTTCACACCGCAGGGAGTATTAGTGAAGTTACCATAGCTGCTGGCCACGCGAAGGCGGGTATTGCCTTCAAAGCTGGCACTCTTGTTAGGTACAGTGAATGTAGCAGTTGCAGTAAGACCACTGATTGAACCTGTGCTCATAACTTCTTCGCCGGCGTCATTGAAGTCACCATCTACGTTGAAGTCAATCCAGGCTTTGTAGTTCAGGCTGTTGCTGTTAGTCAGACGGGCTACATCAAGGGTGTAAGAAGCACCGAAAGTCAATGTAGCTTTCTGGGTAGCTGAAAAGTCTGAGTAAGCAGTCACACCGCTTGTAGTCTGGTTGTTGATAAGGGTAGTAGAACCCTTGGTCAGTGTTACCTGGTTGATTCCGATATCAGAGCTGATAAGATCCACCAAAGGAATACAGTAGTTCAGAGCACAAACATATTTGTTCTTAATAACTTTCTTCTCTGTTGAACCTGCTGGGTTTTCAGCTGAGTTCCAACCTTTCAATGTGAATGTGTAGCAACCGCCCTGATCAAAGCGCAGAGACAATTTCCTGCTGGTACCATTCAAAGCACCTGACATTACTGTGTAAGTGGTTGGGAAGATATTCCATTCGAAATTGGTAGCATAGTCGGAAGTGATTGTAAAATCGACTGTTTTACCTGCATCAGGACGAACATTGCTAGCAGTGAAATCAAGAATGCCTGGCTTGGAAGGAGTAATGATATCGATAGTCTTGCAGAAAGTATCAGCACCGCTACAGGTAGCAGCTGAAAGACATACTGTGTAGGTTCCGTCGGCTGTGAAAACGCGGGTGAAAGTTTCAGATACAGACTCAGGGTTTCCATCAACACTCCACTCCCAAATTGGCGCGCCCTGAACATTTGATGATGTATTGTTAAATACTACCTGAGTACCAATAGCAGCAGGGTTGAAAGATGTGCTCCAAGATGGTTTTGGTTTTACTGGCGGAGCCAGATCAGAATCCCAAGTGGCAATGAAACCAGAATCCTGGCCTGAGCCATTTGATTCAAAAGTAAGGTACATAGCGCCGCTCTTGGCAGTAAATGTAGAAGTGCGGTATGTAGCCTGGTTTGTGCTATTAATACCCGCAGCAGGAGTCATTTCTTTAGATGCATCAGCCTGACCGGCATCATAAATGCGAATTTTATCGTTGGCGTCAGCCAGTTTAATTTGTTTGAATTTCAAACGAATTTCTTTTGCTCCGCAAGGTAAAATCTTGAAGTAATCAATGCTTGTTTTACGGTTAGCACCGTAATTAGAACCAGGACCGGCGTGATCATAAAGTGTTCCCTTTTTGTTTTCACCAAGTGTGGTGATACCCATAAAAAATTCTGATGGAGGAGTACACTCTACATATTGGGATTTGCAATTTTTGGTAGAAGCACCAATGCTATTTTCAGCTGTCAGACAGAAATCCCATTTACCGATTTCATCCAAAAAGAATTGTGCGTTTTGAGCAGTGCTGGTGTATACAGCCCCTGAAGGCGCCTTGGCTTCCCAGCTCCATTTGAATGCGCCATTGGTTGAAAGGTCAAGTAATTCTGCATTATAATAAATTTCTACCTGGTTGGACTTAGCAATAAAGTCTGCTACAGGAACATTCACAGGGCGTACAATAGTTACGGATTTAGAAATTGAGTCTTTGATACCACAATAACTAACCAGCATTTTCACGTCAAATGTTGCCGGAGGAGATGGTGGTGCCCATGTAGCACGACCAACTGTACCTGTTGTAGAAATAGGAGTAACATCTGGACCAGAGAATGTCCAATTATAGTCATAAGCACCATTGGGATTAGCTGCATTAAACTTAATGGTTGTATTTTCGTAATTAGGTCCGGTAGGAACGATAAAGTTCGCCACGGGAGGTGCACCCACTTTCAGGTTTACCGCTACGTCTATGATGTTACCGTAAGTGTTTGTTGAACCGCAACCCATGCTGGTGTTAACCGTTGAGTAGAAGTAAAAACCGCGGAAACGCATAGTGCTTGCACCTGTGGCTGACCAGCAGGGAAGCTTCAATGTAGCCTTGGTTGGCGTGGTATTGATAGCAGCCCAGGGTCCGCTGGAAGGGCTGGCGATACACTCAGCAGCAGAGAAGCTGTTGTTGCGATCGTAATCAAGCCAGATACCAACGCGGGTAAGGTAGCCCCAGCCGTATGCATCTATCGAACCGGTAATTTCCAGGGTAAGGCTCTGACCTGCAGTAATGTCGACGGGAGTGGATGAATTTACAAGTACATTGCTGGTTGCAGATGTGGTAGAACAAGCCAAACCTGAATAGCTGGCGAGCGTACCTCCATTGTCACTGATTTTGATTTCGACGATGTTACCACCGTAGTTGTGTCCACAACCCCAGGAGTTTGACGCAGAGCAAATTTGCCCTTTGGAACTACCCGGCATCATGGCCAGAAAGCCAATGCCTAAAAGGCCTAGCGCTCTGGTGATTTTGGTAATTGTTAGCTTCATAATATGAATATTTATTTTTAGTTGTTGCAATAATAGTTAAAAAAATGACGCACTACCCCCAAAAGGTTGCATAAATTTTAAAAAAAAGTTTCTGCTTATGACAGAATTATGACTTTTCTGTCTCTTTACAAAAAAATCAAGGAATCATCAATACTTGTCCCGCTTTTATTTCCGATGCTTTCAGGTTGTTTTTGTCTTGCAATTCAGAAACTGATATACCATATCGACGTGAAATCTGGTATAAAGTTTCACCTGCTGAAACTGTATGTGTTTGAATATCTTTTTGTTGAATTATTGTTCTGACCCGGTTAACGCGCAACTCCTGCCCCACCCTGATGTTCGCATTTGCCAAATGATTCCAGTTTATCACAGAGTCAACGGAAATATTATACAGACGAGAGATGCTGTAAACCGTTTCACCCGCTAGCACAGTGTGGTAGGATACCCTGTTTGCAGGATATATATCTAAATACGTCGTTTTTCCTGTATAGCTTGTTTTCCCTGTAGGCAGGCCCTCTTGCTGAGTACCCGATATCACCTTGTCTTTATCATCTTTTCTCAGAAACTCATTATTCTTCCACGCCGTATCTTTCTCTATTGTCGGTACAGGCATTCTATCTATTACTGTCTTTTGAAGCGAATCTTTTTGTCTTTTATCCCTTAGGTATATAACCTCACCGGGCTTCAGAGACTGCGATGCCATCACATGATTAAATTTTTCTAGATACTTCAGCTTTACTGTTACTGTCTTTTGAAGCGAATCTTTTTGTCTTTTATCCCTTAGGTATATAACCTCACCGGGCTTCAGAGACTGCGATGCCATCACATGATTAAATTTTTCTAGATACTTCAGCTTTACGGAATGTTGCTGACTTATATCCCTGAGCGTTTCTCCTTCTTTTACCATATGATATTTCTCATCTCCTTTGCGTTTCTTTGGCTTGAGATAAAGAATTTCTCCCGGCTTTAACTCCTCACCCCGCTTTAGGTCGTTATATTTATAAATCTGCCACACGCCCATATCATATAACCTGGCAATATCCTCAGGATTTCGGCTTTTAGAAACAATAATTGCCGGAAGGCCGTGCATTTGTATTAGCCGACCTGCAGCCGTATCAGGTGATGAATAGTCTTCCCCAAGCACGAGCATACTGTCATACATAGATAGTCGGTATCTTTCTACTACACCAACTATAATATCGCCATAGGCCGGATTGGTTGCATATCCTGCCTGACGCAACCCATGCGCCCAGGCCCTGTAATCAGTGGCAGGCATGTTAAATAAAAAATCATACCGTGACGCACCTTTTAAAAAAAGACTGTGATCTCGGTAGCTTTCCATAGCGTTGGTATACCCCCTGAAGCATTCGTCCGGTGCGTCGTCATCCGCCAAACAAAAACTACCCGTCCAGTTTTTGCGACACTTAATACCGAAATGATTATTACAGTCTTTCGCCAGTCTACTGTTCCCGCTGGCACTCTCCAAAATACCCTGGGCCAACGTGACGGAAGCCGGTATCCCATAAATTTTCATTTCCTGCATAGCAGCGTACTTGTATTCCTCTATGTATTGCTGTGTACTCATCTTCTGCGCTGAAAGCGAGCCGCAAATCATAGAGGTAAACAACAATAATCTGAAACGCATAATCAGGTTGTAAAAATCAAAAATAACCAACGTTTATAAAACATTAAATATTCTTTTTCACACAAAAGTGCATAACGCATGCAACGAATCCATTACAATTAACATCTGATTGTTACCATATATTGACATCATAATTACAAGATTACTGCCTTAAATTCCGTTTTTTTGCAAGACATTCATGAAAATCAAATCCTTTTTAGGTCTACTGCTGACTTTTATCGCCCTGCCTCTAGCAGGACAAATGAAGAAGCCTACTGCCAAAAGCATGGAATTCTCCGCAACAAAAGCCAAGACAGGAGATATTATTGAAATTACTGTTAAGCTGTCTCCTGCTGCAGGGATGCATATATACAGCGAAAAATCCACCTGTGCGGAAGATGTGGGATACACCCGGGCTTCACTAACTTTCACCGGAGACCACCTTGTATTGGTGGGCAATGCCCTGGGCGTGGGCGATAAAATGAAAACAGACGAGTTGGCAGAGCTCGATAAAATCGACTGCAAGACCGGTGTTTTCGCGGGTCAGGCTGTATTCAAACAAAAAATCAAAGTCACAGGCAGTATTCAGAAGATTGTTTGTTCCTTCATTGGACAAATGTGTGATGAAAGCCAGTGTGTGATGATAAAAGAGACTTTGGAAGCAGCCAATCCGGTTATTGTGGAAGGCTCTGTTGCAGCCGAATCCACCCCGGTAAAAGCGGCAGATACAAGTGCCACATCAAACAACAAAGTTGATTCTTCAAATACATCCGGCGCATCTTCCATGCCGTCCTATAAATCGGGTAGCGGGAATTGCAACGAGCTAAAATACACCGGCAACCTGGGCAATGCAAAAAGTGAAACTGCCAACAAAGGTCTTGGATTGGTATTCTGGCTGGCATTTACTTCAGGACTGCTTGCCCTACTGACACCTTGTGTATTCCCCATGATACCAATGACAGTAGCATTTTTTCTGAAAAATGAAGACCGCAAAAAATCAATCCGTGACGGCATTGTGTTTGCAACCGCTATCATTCTCATTTATGTAATTATTGGCACGCTGGTAAGCAAACTGGTGGGGCCTGATGCTGCCAACTGGCTTAGCACACACTGGATTCCCAATGTTTTCTTCTTTGTTATTTTTATTGTGTTTGCTGCCAGTTTCTTTGGCGCTTTTGAATTGGTATTGCCGGCCTCATGGGTCAATGCCATCGACAGGAAAGCCGATAAAGGCGGCTTAGCAGGTCCTGTTTTTATGGCACTTACCATTGCACTGGTATCATTCTCGTGCACCGGACCAATTGTAGGCACTGTATTGGTAGAAAGCGCCAAAGGCGGGCTCAGCACGCCAATTGTGGCTATGCTCGGCTTTTCACTGGCATTTGCATTGCCTTTCGGTCTGCTTGTAATTTTTCCAAGCTACATGAAAAGCCTGCCCAAAAGTGGTGGCTGGTTGAATAGTGTTAAGGTAGTCCTTGGATTTGTAGAACTGGCATTTGCCCTGAAATTTCTCAGTACTGCAGACCAAACCTATCACTGGGGCATACTCGACAGAGAAATATACCTTGCGCTGTGGATTGTGATATTTGCACTGATGGCAATTTATCTGATGGGCAAAATCAAATTTTCCCATGACAGTGATGTTTCATACTGGTCTGTGACGCGTCTTATGCTGGTAATCACAACCTGGTCTTTTGTTGGATATCTTGTTCCCGGACTCTGGGGTGCTCCATTGAAGGCTTTGGCCGGATATCTGCCTCCTATGCATACCCAGGATTTTCGCCTTGGCGAAACTGAAAATCAGGCAAAAAGTGCAACTCAGACAGCAACCTGCACCACACCCAAATATTCAGGCGAACTCCATATTCCACATGGCATACAAGGTTATTATGATTATGAAGAAGCATTGGCATGTGCACTGGCTCAGAAAAAGCCTGTTTTCATTGATTTTACCGGACACGGATGTGTGAACTGCCGCAAAATGGAGGAGAAAGTATGGAGCAATCCTGAAGTGCTGAAAATCCTGAAAAGTAACTATGTGGTTGTATCTCTTTATGTTGATGACAAAAAGATTAAACTAAATGAAAAAGACCAGTTTACAGGGAAATTTTCAGGAAAACTGATTAAAACGCTTGGTGAAAAGAATGCGGAGATACAGGCTTGTTATTTTAACAGTAACAGCCAGCCACTCTATGTGCTAATGACCGGCAATGAAGTATTGCTGCAGCACCCCGGCAGCGCAGAGACCTTTGATTACAACCCTGAAAAATTCAAGTCATTCCTTCAAAACGGCCTTTTCGAATTTAAAAAGACCCAGCCATGAGTATTGAGAGAATAAAACAACATTTCACCGAGGCAGCAGAGACGCTGAGGTTCTTCATGGCTGATGAAAAGAATATTCAGCAGATTGAATCGGCGGCGACAATCATGGCTGAATGCCTTGTCAATGGAGGAAAAATCATCAGTTGTGGCAATGGAGGTAGTCACTGCGATGCCATGCATTTTGCAGAAGAATTAAGCGGGCGCTACCGCGGAAACCGCAAAGCCCTTGCAGCCATGGCCATCAGCGATCCCAGCCATATAAGTTGTGTTGGAAATGATTACGGATATGAATTTATTTTCAGCCGCTACGTAGAAGCGCTGGGCAAACCAGGAGACATTCTACTTGGCATAAGCAGCAGCGGCAATAGCAATAACATTATACTGGCCATGGAAGCGGCAAGGGCAACAGGAATGAAAACTGTGGGTCTTACCGGCAAAGATGGTGGTAGAATGGCTCCTCTGTGCGATGTTGAAATCAGGGCCCCTCACTCGGAATATGCAGATCGTGCCCAGGAAATTCACATCAAGGTTGTACATGCGCTCATAGACAGCATTGAGCAAATGGTTTTGAAGTAAATTCTTGTTTTGTGCAGGTAAATTGATATTTTCGCCTGCATGGATATTCGCTTCCGCTTAACAATTCTCAGTTTTCTCCAATTTTTTGTTTGGGGCGCCTGGTTAATTACCATTGGCACCTACTTTTTCGGCAATAAGCTTGGTTCCAATGAACAATTCGGAGCCATTTTTTCCACGCTTGCCATTTCATCGCTTGTTATGCCCGCCATCACCGGAATAATTGCCGACAGATGGATGAATGCAGAAAGATTATACGGCATTTTGCAGATTGCCTACGGTGTCTTGCTATGGCTGGTGCCTGAAATGAAATCTGCCGATGATTTGTATTGGTTAATTATGGCTGCCATGTTCTGTTACATGCCCACCATATCCCTATCAAATTCTATTTCCTACACACTGCTTTCCAAAAGCGGACATGACGTCATCAAAGTATTCCCGCCTATTAGGGTTTGGGGCACCATTGGATTCATTGCAGCAATGTGGGTAACCAATCTTACTGGCAGCAAAGTCAATGCACAACAATTTCTTATAGCGGGCAGTGTAGCTATCGGGCTGGGGCTGTATGCTTTTACCTTGCCTGCCTGCAAACCTGCTAATCTAAAAACTGAAAATAGCAACATATACGTTCAGCTGGGCCTGAATGCATTTAGGCTATTCGCAAAGTATCGCATGGCTTTGTTTTTCATTTTCTCCATGTTTCTGGGCGCCGCACTTCAGCTAACAAATATGTATGGTGATACATTTCTCGATGATTTTAAAAACAATCCGCTGTACGGCCCGGAATCTTTTGTAGTGAAGTACTCCACCATCATCATGTCCATTTCACAGGTATCAGAAACAGTTTTCATATTGACAATTCCGTTTTTTCTGAAACGCTTTGGAATTAAAAAAGTAATGCTTTTTGCCATGCTGGCATGGGTACTTAGGTTTGGCCTGTTTGCCTTAGGCAATCCTGCTGAGGGGTTGTGGATGATAATTCTAAGCTGTATTATCTACGGCATGGCATTCGATTTCTTTAACATTTCAGGCTCACTGTTTATTGAAACCAACACAGATAAGGGAATCCGATCAAGCGCTCAGGGATTGTTCATGATGATGACCAATGGTATTGGTGCATTTCTAGGCAGCAAAATCAGTGGATGGGCCATAGACAGATTTTTTATGTCTGGCAACGAAAAAAACTGGCAAGGCATCTGGTTAGGTTTTGCCGGTTATGCATTGCTTATTGCCATACTGTTTCTGTTTCTGTTTAAAGATGAACCAGTGAAAGAAACGGAGGAATCTAAGCATTAATCTTTTCGATTAAAGCGACTGTAAGGGTCTTCCCACTTTGCAGAGTCATAAAACCATGCAGGTCGTTTATCACGGGTAAAAGTTCGGTACCATTTGCTGAGAATAATTGCGGATAATGTTCCTGCAATTGCTCCTGAAAGGTGTCCTTCCCAGGATACTTTTTCCTGCCATGGAAATATTCCCCAAACCATACCGCCATAATACATAAGCAACATGAAGGACTGAAGCCTTAAACGCCTGTTACCGGCAATGAATCCTGCCAATATGAGAAAACTGAACAAGCCATAAATAATTCCGCTACTTCCTATGTGCAGCGATTCGGTTTTCCCAATAAAGAAGAGTATTAAACCTGTTCCCACCCACTGAATAAACATAATAGTTTTGGAAAGGTGCCTAAAATGTAAAAATACGAGCAAAACACCAAAAAACAATTGCATTGTATTGCCCCAAAGGTGCCCTGAATCTGCATGCGCAAACGGCATAAAAAAAACACCTTGCAAATGTTGAACATCACCAGGTATTAATCCGAAGTTATAGGCAAACTTGCTTTGTGGCAAAAACAAGTAAAAGGCAACAACAGGCAGAAGCGCTATGAACAGGGCAATATAACAAGCTTTTATTACGGAATTCACTGATTTAAAAGTCAATGGAACCGTTTATCCATTCAGAAAGCTTTTATTACGGAATTCACTGATTTAAAAGTCAATGGAACCGTTTATCCATTCAGAATCCATATTGGCATTCCATTTACTATAAAAGTCAATTGCGGGTTTGTTCCAATCTAAAACCTGCCATGTAAGCCTTTTATAGCCTTTCGCTACAGCCATGTCAACACAGTTTTGGAACAAGGCCTTGCCCGCACCTAAGCGTCGGAAATCTTCTTTAACATACAAGTCCTCAAGATAGAGCACTGGACCTTTCCAAGTACTGTAACGTGTATAACAAAGCGAAAAACCAATGATTGAGCCATCATTCCACTCGGCCACATGGGCAATGAATAGGGGAACTTCTCTTTCAAAACCATCTCTCAGTAGCTGTGCCGGTGTATTAATAACCTCCTTTAGAGCCTTTTCATAGTGTGCAAGTTCATTGATTAACCTGAAAATCGCATGCACATCGGCTGAGGTAGCCGTCCTGACAACAAAGGAATCCGAGGACATAATTAACGAACTACCAGACGAAGAATTCTGGACTTATCACCGCCAAAAACCTGCACAAAGTAGACGCCCTTATCTAATTTAAGATCGGCAACATCTACCCGTACTTTGGCACCGGCAAATTCAGTTTTCTTAATGGGAGCGGTATAAATAACTTCACCCAGCACGTTGGAAATGGAAAAGCGTGCATTCGGGTAATCAGATTCAGAAAATGCGAGGTTGATATGAAACCATGTTCCGGAAACAGGATTTGGGTGCAGGGTAAAACCTGGTCCTGGCTCTACAACACCATCATAGGGAGCGGAATTAGCAGACAGTGAAAGGGCGCTGAAGCTACCGATTGAGAATAATAAAATACAAACGAGTAGTTTTTTATCCATAATGTCTAAGGCAAAAATATAAAAAAAAAGGCACTTATGCAAGTGCCTTTAAATTTTTTCTCTGGAGATGAATTACTTCTTCTCAGCAGCGGCTTTGGTAGTGTCTCCGCCAGCAGCGGCTTTGGTAGTGTCTCCGCCAGCAGCAGCGGTAGTGTCTCCGCCAGCAGTGTCATCAACTTTGGTAGTGTCTTCGGCATTTGAAGTGCCGCTGTTACCTGAACAAGCTGCGAAAGCGAACATAGCGCAGGCAGCGATAGCGAAATAGATCTTTTTCATTTTGTGTTTTCCTGATTAAATGTGCGGCAAAAATAAAAGTGAAAAATAAAAATGCAATACTTTTTCTAATTTTTTTTTTATTTTTTTCAAAAAAGTCCTTTCAAGCGGGAAGATATTACATGTACGCATTGTAAAATTGAAACAATAAAAGCCTTTTAAAGGTTACTGTAGTGTGCAAAAAATATGTATAGCAGGCGCGGGTATCGGCGGGTTAACAGCCGCCATAAGATTGGCACGTGCAGGTATGGATGTGCATGTTTTTGAACAAAAATCTGAAGCCGGTGGCAAAATGGCTGAAATTTCAGGTGGTGGTTATCGCTTCGATGCCGGGCCTTCCCTGTTTACTATGCCACACTATGTGGATAGATTGCTGGATAAAGATTTGAATTTCGAATACCAAAAGCTGAACACCCTGTGTCATTACTTTTTCCCAGACGGCACTTTTTTCTCATGCCCTGCAGATTCTGAATTATTCATAAAAAATGCATCTGTCTTATTTGATGAAAGCATCGATTCCATACGCAAGCACCTGAACCGAAGTAAATATCTCTATGAAATTACTGCTCCCGTGTTTCTGGAGAAAAGCCTCCACCAACTATCCACTTACACCCATAAAAAAGGACTACGTGGAATTCTCAACCTTCCGTTTATTGGTATTTTTAGCAGCATGCATGCTGCCAACAGCAAAAGATTCAGCAGCAAAAATCTAATTCAGTTGTTTAATCGCTATGCCACCTACAATGGTTCTAACCCGTGGAAAGCACCATCAACACTTAACGTGATACCACATTTAGAGATGGGTATAGGGGCATTTATGCCTAAAGGTGGTATGATAGCCATTGCCAGGGTGCTACAAAAGCAGGCAGAAAGACTTGGGGTCACTTTTCATTTCAATATCGAAGTAAAGGCTATTTGCAGAGATAACCAGGGCATAACAGGCATTATTGCCAATGAAAAGCATATCCCATCGAAACTTGTTCTATCCAACCTGGATGTGCGATTAACCTACCAACTTCTTAACCTGCCTTTACCTGATAAAATTAAAAAATCTGAACCCAGCAGCTCTGCCCTGATTTTCTATTGGGGAATAAAAGGGCGGTTCCCTAACCTGGATTTGCATAATATTTTATTCAGTGGAGATTACAAGCGGGAATTTCAAAACATATTCGAAATTGGAAATATCGATGAGGACCCTACTGTCTACATTAATATAAGCAGTAAATTAGAAACAACAGATGCACCCAAAGACTGCGAAAACTGGTTTGTAATGATTAACACCCCCGCAAACAGAGGACAAAACTGGGAAGAGCTAAGAAAAAAGGCGCGCACACATATTATTAAAAAAATCAACACGGTGCTGAATTGCGATATAGAGACTTTGATTGAATTTGAGGACTATCTAGATCCGGTGCGCATTGAAAAATATACGGGAAGCTCCTTTGGATCACTTTACGGAAGCAGCAGCAATAATATGATGTCGGCATTTTTTCGGCAAGCTAATTTTTCTAGCAAAATCAAAGGGTTACATTTTTGTGGCGGAAGTGTTCATCCGGGTGGTGGCATTCCATTATGCATTCTAGGTGGTAATATTGCAAGCGACATCATCATTAAAAAAAATCATGCAAGGCGCTGAAAAACGGGTAGTAGGTATAGCAGCCATTATATACGCCATAGGATTAACCGGCTTATTTATTGCCGGAACACGTGCACAGGTAATAGGCCTGACACCGCTCAATCTTGGACTTTCATTGTCGCTTCCATTGATATTTCAAAAAAAATGGAGTTTTGGGCTATTTACGGGACTTCTGTGTGTGGCGGTATGCGGTTTTTTTATTGAATATGCCGGTGTACATACAGGCTTGCTTTTTGGAAACTATCATTATGGGAAAACACTAGGAATCGGCTGGCAGGGCATTCCCTATATGATTGGAATTAACTGGGCTATGCTTGTTTTCTTCGTAGTTTCTTCGCTCTCAGGCAGAATCGGCAATGCATGGGGCATAGCCATCACCGGAGGCTTCATCATGACATTTTATGATTTTATCATGGAACCAGGGGCCGTTTGGATGGGTATGTGGCACTGGAAAAATGGCATTATACCCATGCAAAATTATATTGCATGGTTTATTTGTTCCTTTCTTCTAATAAGACTGTATCTATGGGTTGCTAAACCTGAGAGAAATGCAATTGCAACCGCATTGCTAATTATACAAACAGTTTTTTTTGCTGCCGTGCGCTTAATCGTTTGATCTTAAGCTATTGCGTCTGGGAAAACGCGATTGCACATAAACGTAAATCCCTATGAGTAGCAGGCAGCCAATAAACAGGACTGAGATTTGCGTGCTGAGTTTGGGATTGGTAGGAAACAGCCCAATTACAATGAAATTAATAACAGCCTGTAACGCAAAATAACTAAAGCTCACTTTTAGGTGTGACCATTTGCCGAGATGCACAAGTTTCTTAAATAGAAAATCTCTATGGGGAACAAAAATATTTTCTCCCAGCAATAACTTATAGCAAACAGTTAGGGCTGCATCTGCGCCAAATACACTAAACATCAGCAGATACATATAATTGCCTGTTTTAAATATTAAAGTGTAAATGAGATATACCGTGATAAATGCTATAGACATACTGCCAACATCTCCCATGAATGCAATGGCTGAACGGCGTATATTGAAAAAACCGAATATTGCCAATGGGATTATGATGCTAAGTATAAAATTGGAATCGGTAAAGGCAATGGAGTGCCCCTGCAGATCCACAATATTTTCATTCAAATAATACAAACCACTGAACACCAACAACGCATGCAGCGTGAGCATACCATTAACCCCATCCATAAAATTGTAGGCATTCAGAACACCAATTCTTCATTCAAATAATATAAACCACTGAACACCAACAACGCATGCAGCGTGAGCATACCATTAACCCCATCCATAAAATTGTAGGCATTCAGAACACCAATTCCAAAAATAAACGATGCCAAGTAGATGGGAATTACCTCCGCACCAAGGCTACTGAAAGGCATTTGCGACATTAGCATGCCCATAGTAATAATTTGCACCACAAGCCTGAAGGAATGCTTAAGGAAGAAAATATCATCCAAAAAACTAACGGCTGTAATGATGAAAAAACCTGCTACAAAATACTCCGGAAGAACATAGGGATGCCAAAAAAGGTAGGTTATGAAAGCGAGGGCTACTATTAGCCCCAAACCTGTAACTGTGGGCTTCCAATGCGAACTTCTGCCACTTGGGTGGTCATGAAGCCCATACATTCTGGCGAGCTTAAGAAACAGAACTGCTCCGGCACTGCAAACCGACAACAATCCAAAGGCGAGATAGATATTCAATTAGTTAGCTAATTAAAACCATTTACAAAGATATGTTTTAATTCACAATAAATGCTAGACATATATCAACAGGATGTTGATATGTGAAAATATTCTACTTATTGTCAAATGTACAATTTGTCTATTTCTTCGGCGAATTTTTCCATAACCACCTTGCGTTTCACCTTCAAGGTAATGGTCATATCTCCGTCTTCGATTGAGAAAGGAGTACGCTTGATTAAAAAATCTTTAACCCTTTCAAACTTCGCCAGGTTTTCATTGTATTTCTTCACCTCTTCCATAAGCCAGTTGCGGAGTTTTTCATTTTCAACAAATAGATTGTCGCCTTCAAAGACCTCAGCATCGATGCCTTTTTCAACCGCTTCATCCTTGGCAGGAACGATTATAGCAGTCACAAATTCCTGTTTATCTCCAATAATAAATATTTGCTCAATTCTTGGGCTTTTCAGAAAATTATTTTCCAGCTGTGTAGGATAAATATTTTTACCAAGTGAGGTTACCAGCATGTTTTTCAGGCGATCAGTAATCTTCAGATACCCTTTTTCAAATCGCCCTATATCGCCGGTATGGAACCATCCCTCTTCATCAAAAACCTTGTCTGTTTCCGCCTTATTGTTCCAATAACCTTTCATAATATTGGGGCCTTTGGCCAGGATTTCACCTTCTTCGGAAACAAAATCGGGCTTAAATGTGTGATAAGTCTGGAGTGTATAAATCTCTTTGGTATCTGGATTCTGAATGGCCACCTGCTGACGGGGCGCCACTCGTCCAACGGTACCGTAAACCTGCCTATTGTATTCATTTACAGTGATAAATGGTGATGTTTCGGTAAGTCCAAACCCTTCCTGCACCTGAATACCAAGATTGGCAAAAAACTCTCCCACATGCGGTGGCAATGCACCACCACCGGAAACAAACAGTTTCAGCCTGCCACCCATTTTTTCTTTAATTTTCGAGAAGACCAATTTATTGGCCAGTGCATACTGGGCAGACAGCACCGGTCCGTTGGATTTACCGGCATCCCTACGATAACGGGCTTTTTCACCCACACCTAGCGCCCACAAAAAAATCTTAGCTTTCATGCCGCCGGCCTCTGTACCGCTTTTCATTACGCGGTCATGAACCCGCTCCAAAAGCCTGGGAACAGCCGCCATAAGCGTTGGCCTAACTTCCGCAATATTTTGTGCAACCTTATCAATATTTTCTGCAAACGCCACAGATGATCCCAGGTATGTGGTAAGGTAATATGCCATTCTTTCAAAAACGTGGCTCAGCGGGAGAAAACTTAAAAATTTGTCGTGTTTGGTGATATCGGGCACAAGATCATTGGCATCGTAGCAGTTGCTTAGAAAATTGTAATGCGTAAGCATAGCGCCTTTGGGCACACCGGTGGTTCCTGAAGTGTAAATCAGGGTAGCAATATCGTCATGTCCCACTTCCTTAAAGCGTGACTCTATTTGTTCGTTCCATGCTGCGTAAAGACCTCTACCCTGCTCCAGCACCTGTTTATATGTTACAAGCTTATTGCCGGTCTCCACATCCTCCGGAAAGCTCACTACCACTTCCACATTGGGGCATTTATCTTCTACTTTTTTAAACTTTTTCAGCAAAAAAGGATTGCCCACAAAAAGAATACGGGCACCGGAATCATTGAGAATAAAGGCCGTTTCATCGGCTGTAAGGGTTGGATAAATGCTCACGTTGATGATACCAAGTTTTTGCAGTGACTGGTCAATGCAATAAAATTCGGGGCTGTTTTCGAGTATCAGCGCTACGCGATCACCCTTCTGCAAGCCACGGCTCATAAGCCAGCCTGTGAGGCAATCGATGTAGGCGAGCAAATCACGGTAGGTATAATCTACCCAATTGCCCGATTCTTTGCGGGAAAGATAAACGGTATCAGGTGTGTGAATATGGTGTGCTGAGTTGAGAAAAAACTGATGCAGCGATTTGAAGTCGGGATCTTTAAATTCTTTGAGTATTGTATTAGACATAAGAAAATTTACAGCAAATAAAGGGAAATGCAACCAAATTCGTGTTGCACGCTTAGGGATAAAAACCTCAACCGGCTTCCGCTTCCACCGCCTGAACCTCAGGCACCATGCGTTTAAGAAGGTTTTCAATACCCGCTTTCAGCGTCATGGTTGAAGAAGGACAGCCTGAACAACTGCCTTTCATTTGCACGGTAACTATACCATTCTGGAAGCTTTTAAAATCAATGGCACCGCCATCCATCTCAAC
>VHBA01000040.1 GCA_016872175.1 Sphingomonadales bacterium
CTTTCCATTTCTATCGATCCTGAATCTGACAGTGTGCCTGTTCTGAAAAATTACGCTGCCCGTTTCCGCGCTGATCGCCTGAACTGGCAGTTCTGCACCGGCTCTAAAAAGGAAATTTACGACTGGGTATTTAAAGATTTGCTGCTGGCTACCGAACAAAAAAGACGGGATTTTATTCATGATGACAAAGTGGTACTAATTGATAAGGGAAAACATGTTCGCGCCATACTTCCTACACGCGGTGATAAAAACAAAGACCGATTTGAAGCGTTTAAGAGAATAGAAGAAGGCCATACTTCCTACACGCGGTGATAAAAACAAAGACCGATTTGAAGCGTTTAAGAGAATAGAAGAAGATATTAATAATCTATTATATGAATACCGACAAAAAGAATTGGATAAGTGATAAGGCATTTTTCTGGCTGGTAACCGGTGTAAGCGTGGCTGTGCTGGCTGTAGTGGTTTTGCTCCGTTATCTGCCTGAAGATTACAGACCAAATTTGCATTTGGCCAAACACCTGCCCCTGTTGAATGCTGTGCTTAATTCCTGTGTGTCTGTGTGTCTGCTGTTGGGTTTCTACATGATTCGCTACCGTAAAAACAAAGGTCTGCACCAGTTCTTTATGTTGCTGGCTTTTATCATTTCATCCCTGTTTCTTATCAGCTATGTAGCCTATCACACTAGTATGGAGCATACACCTTATTGCGGTGATGGATTGATGAAAACCCTTTATCTGTCAGTATTGTTTAGCCATATACTGCTGGCGGCCATTATTTTACCGCTTGTACTTTACACCATTTATTTCAGCACAACAGGCAATCTTGTTAAGCACAAAAAGCTTGCCCGCTGGACTTTCCCGCTTTGGTTGTATGTGTCTGTTACCGGTGTATTGGTTTATGTATTAATTTCGCCTTGTTATCCCTGGAATATATGAAGAAGTTCATTTTCACCCTGATTGCAGCCATATTGTTGGTTTTTGCAACTTCCGCCAATGCCCAGTGTCCCATGTGTAAAACCGCGCTGAAAAGCAATCAAACAAACAAAAAGGGGGCAACTGTGGGCAATGGAATTAACAAAGGGATACTGTTTCTGTTGGCCACTCCGTATTTGTTGGTAGGCGCCGCTGGATTCGCCTGGTATAATTACCGCAAAAACCGCAGGGATGCCTGAGCATAAGCATCCAAGACCCCGATTACTCAGTTTTTTCTTATGTCGTTGTCCGCGTTGCGGAAAAGACAAGGTATTTCCGAACAGTATTCTCAATCCGGGCAAGTTTGCCGAGACCAAGTATGCCTGTGATAATTGCAAGCTTGGTTATGAGCCCGAGCCAGGTTTTTTCTTCGGTGCCATGTATTGGAGCTATGCCATTATTGTTGCCATTATTGTTACCATGAGTGTGGCCATGAGTATCATAGGGCTTTTTGATTATGCCATCGTAGGCATTCCCATTGCCATTGTGGTGCTTTTGCCCGTGATATTTCGCTATAGCCGTATGCTCATGTTGTATGTTGTCTATCCGGCAATGTATAGGGGTCATTATCAGAAACAGGCATAAAAAAAGACTGCCGAAGCAGCCTTTTTACCATTAATCAGTACTTTGGGCATGTTTACGAAGCCTCACCGGGCTGCACAGCCACTACTTCTTCGCCGGCGGCATTTTTCGCCTTGATTTTTCCTTCAATTTCCAGGAGCAGTTCAGGGTTGTCTTCCAATAATTCTTTTACCGAATCGCGGCCTTGACCAAGTTTGGTACCGCCAAAGCTGAACCAACTGCCGCTTTTCTGCACAACACCGGCATCAACGGCAATGTCAAGAACTTCCCCCACACGGCTTATGCCTTTGCCGTACATAATATCAAATTCAACCACACGGAAGGGAGGAGCAACTTTGTTTTTGGCCACTTTTACCTTGGTGCGGTTGCCAATGATATCTTCGCCGTCTTTGATTTGTCCGATACGGCGGATATCCAGACGGATGGTTGCGTAGAACTTCAGCGCATTACCGCCGGTAGTTGTTTCGGGGTTGCCAAACATCACCCCGATTTTTTCACGGAGCTGGTTGATGAAAATGGCCACACAACCGGTTTTGCTGATGGTGCCGGTGAGTTTACGAAGCGCCTGGCTCATTAGTCTTGCCTGCAATCCCATTTTACTATCACCCATGTCGCCTTCAATTTCAGCGCGGGGAACCAGCGCAGCAACAGAATCAATTACCAATACATCAATAGCGCCTGAGCGAATGAGGTTATCGGCGATTTCCAGTGCCTGTTCTCCGTCATCTGGCGGGGAGATAGGCTGGGAGATAAGCAAGTTTGCCGTATCAATACCAAGCTTTTCGGCATATGTTTTATCAAAGGCATGTTCAGCATCTACAAATGCGCAGATACCGCCTTTTTTCTGTGCTTCTGCAATGGTATGCAAGGCAATGGTGGTTTTACCTGAAGATTCAGGACCATATATTTCAATAATACGCCCGCGGGGGAAACCGCCCACACCCAATGCAAGGTCGAGGCTGAAGGATCCTGTAGATACTACATCTACTGCAATGGAACGGGTGTCGTCCATTTTCATAACAACGCCCTTACCGTAGGTTTTCTCCAGCCGCTCGATGGTGGCTTTCAGGGCTTTCATTTTTTCGTTTTGTTCACTCATGATTTCGAATTGTTAAATAATTTCTGATAATAAATTTGGCTTTTGTTGGTTCAAAAGTAATACATTTGAAAAATAATTACTCATTGTTTTGTCAAAAAAATTATCAACATGTTTGAGTCTCTACCTATTAAACTTTGGAACGAAGATGATCGTCCACGTGAAAAAATGGCCCTCAAAGGCCGACAGAATCTCAGTGATGCCGAATTGCTGGCCATCCTTATCGGGCATGGAACGCCCAACCACAGTGCCCTGGATTTAGGCAAAATAATTTTGTCTCGGTATGGCGGCGATTTGAATTCTCTCGCCCGCGCCAGCCTTCAGGATTTGTGCACTGTTCCCGGAATTGGCAATGCCAAAGCCGTCAGTATTATGGCGGCCATGGAACTAAGCGCCCGTAAAAAGGAATGTGTAACAAAAGTGGCTAAAATCATCACCAGTCGCGATGCCTATGACCAGTTAAGAGGTCACATGGAGGATTTAAACCATGAAGTTTTTTGGGTGTTGTACCTTAATCAGAACAACCGCGTAGTGGGCTCTGAAAAAATCAGCGAAGGTGGCATCACCGGCACCGTTATTGATGTGCGCATTTTGATGCGCAAGGTGTTGGAGCGGTTGGCTTGTGGGATTATAATCGCCCACAATCATCCCAGTGGAAACCTTTCACCCAGTGAGCCTGATGTGAAAATTACCAAACAGATAGAACATGCCTGTAAATTGTTGGATGTGGCCTTATTAGACCATATAATCATTGGTGCTTCCGGTTATTACAGTTTCCGGGATGAAAACAGACTTTGAGCTGTTTTTTACCAAACAGCGAGTCTCATTTTTTGTTAAATTTGCACAGTTATGCAATTGAATACGCGTTACACCGAAAAATTTGAGGATCGTCACATTGGTCCCCGCCCCATCGATCTGCCCGAAATGCTGAAAACCATCGGCGTAGATTCGTTGGAAACCCTTATTAATAAAACCGTTCCGCCCGGTATTCGCCTGCCAAGGCCTCTAAATATCGGAGAGCCCATGAGCGAGCCGGCATTTTTAGAAATGCTGAAAAACAAAGCCGCGAAAAATAAAATTTATAAAAACTATATCGGGATGGGTTACAACGGTACCCACACACCCGGCGTTATACTCCGTAACATTATGGAGAATCCCGGATGGTATACGCAGTACACGCCCTATCAGGCTGAAATTGCGCAGGGTCGCCTTGAAGCGCTGCTCAATTACCAGACCATGATTATTGACCTTACCGGTATGGAGATTGCCAACGCATCCCTGCTGGATGAAGGAACCGCTGCTGCCGAAGCCATTCACATGTTTTTGGAACAGGCGCCTAAAGGGCAGGGAATGAAGTTCTTTGTGGATGAAGATATTTTCCCTCAAACCAAAGATATTTTGGTTACCCGCTCTGAGCCCATTGGCGTGGAACTGGTTTTTGGCAACTACAAAACATTCAGCCCCGACACTACCTATTTTGGTGCTGTGGTGCAATACCCCAACGACAAAGGCAGCATTGAAGATTACCGCGAGTTTGTGCAAAAATGCAAGGCGCACTATGTTAAAACCTGCTTTGTTGCTGATATACTCTCTCTCACGGTACTCACGCCTCCCGGTGAAATGGGCGCAGACTGTGTGGTAGGTTGCACCCAGCGTTTTGGTGTTCCCATGGGTTATGGTGGTCCGCATGCCGCCTACATGGCTGCCAAAGACGAACACAAGCGCCAGATGCCCGGCCGTATAATCGGTGTGAGTATTGACCGCAATGGAAACCGAGCTTTGCGCATGGCGTTGCAAACCCGCGAACAGCATATCAAACGTCAGAATGCAACCTCCAATATCTGCACAGCGCAGGTGCTGCTGAGTATCATGGCCGGTATGTATGGTTGCTACCACGGTCCCGATGGTCTGAAAAAGATTGCCGGCAGGGTTCATGCCCTCGCTTCTGAACTGGCGCGTGGCATTGAGGCTACAGGCAGTGTTTATAAAGTACTCAATCAGCATTTCTTTGATACACTTTACATTGAAGTGCCGCGTGCCGAAACCCTGAAAGCACTTGCTGAAGCGGCCGGTATCAATCTGCGTTATTTTGATGAAACCCACGTGGGAGTCTCGGTAGACGAAACCACTACAGCCGATGACGCCAATGCCTTGCTGATGATTTTTGCCAAGGCGATTGATGGAAAAATACAGCACGTAAGCGATTCTGCACAAAGCCGCATTCCCGCTAATCTTCAGCGCACTTCGAACTACATGTTGCATCCTGTGTTCAATACCCTGCAGTCTGAGCATGAAATGCTGCGCTACATCCGTGGCTTGGAAAGCAAAGACCTCAGTCTTTGCCACAGCATGATTTCGCTAGGTAGCTGCACCATGAAACTGAATGCGACTGCCGAAATGATTCCTGTTACTTGGCCTGCCTTCAACGCACTGCATCCCTTTGCGCCTGCCAACCAGACCGAGGGGTACAAAGAAATAATTGATGAATTGGACCGCGACTTGTGCGAAATCACAGGGTTTGCTGCCATGAGCCTGCAGCCCAATGCGGGTTCGCAGGGTGAATACGCCGGCTTGATGGTGATTCGCGAGTATTTCAAAGACCGCGGTGAATCACACCGTAACATTGCCCTGATTCCCAGCAGTGCCCACGGAACCAACCCCGCCAGCGCTGTTATGGCCGGTATGGAAGTGGTGGTAACGGCCTGCGATGAGCACGGCAACATAGACCTGAACGATCTGAAAGCCAAAGCCGAACAATACAAAGACCGTTTGGCTTGTTTGATGGTAACCTACCCGAGCACGCACGGCGTGTTTGAGAGTGCTATTAAAGATATTACTGCACTCATTCACCAATATGGCGGACAAGTGTATATGGATGGTGCCAACATGAATGCCCAGGTGGGTCTCACCAGCCCCGGCATGATTGGTGCAGATGTTTGTCACCTGAATCTTCACAAGACCTTCTGTATTCCCCACGGCGGTGGTGGCCCCGGTATGGGTCCCATTGGCGTTGCAGCGCATTTAGCGCCTTATCTACCCGGTCATTCTGTAGTAAAAACCGGTGGTGAAAAAGCCATGCATGCGGTGAGTGCCGCTCCCTGGGGCAGCGCCAGTATTTTGCTTATTTCTTATGCCTACATCAAAATGATGGGCGGAAAAGGCCTTACCAATGCTACAGAATGGGCCATTCTAAATGCCAATTACATGAAAGCCCGCCTGGAAGCAGAATATCCGGTTTTGTATAGTGGCGAAAATGGTTTCTGTGCCCACGAAATGATTTTGGATACCCGCAAGTTTAAAGCTTCAGCCGGTATTGAAGCCGCTGATTTTGCCAAGCGCCTTATGGATTACGGTTTCCACGCGCCCACAGTTTCATTCCCTGTGAGCGGAACCTTGATGGTGGAACCTACCGAAAGCGAAAGCAAAGAGGAACTGGATCGTTTCTGCGACGCTATGCTCGCTATCCGTGAAGAAATTCGCGAGGTAGAAGATGGCAAGGCAGATAAGGAAGACAATGTGCTCAAAAACGCGCCCCACACGGCTTCTGAGATTGCCTCTGACGCTTGGTCGCACACGTACGGCAGGGAAAAGGCCGCTTATCCGGCACCGTTTGTGGCTGCCAAGAAGTTCTGGCCTTCTGTGGCACGTGTAAACGATACCTACGGCGACAGAAACCTTGTGTGTGCCTGCCTGCCTATGGAAGCCTACATGAATACTGAAGCCAAAGCGGCCACCGCTTGATAAAAGCAGTAAAACATATTTTCAATATACACGGAACCGGGTTTTTTGCCTGGTTCTTTGTTTTATACGCCGTTCTGGGATATGCTACCTTGCACCGCTATGGTGTGCATTACGATGAGCTTACCCAGCGAAGTATTGGCATAGAAAACGCCCGCTACATTGCAGGATGGGGCAAATTTGAAGATGTGGCGCAGCACAAATATTTCGGGCCTTTGTTCGAAACCCCGGCCTATTTGCTGGAACAGCTCGTTTTTACATCGCCCATGCAAACAAAGCTGCTGTTGCGCAGGGCACTCTTATTTTCCATTTTTTTATTATCGGTTTTTGGAGTTTACCGCATTGGGCGGCATTTGTATCAAAATCAAGCCACAGCCATGTTTACGGCAATTGCCTATGCCTGCTGGCCGCGATTGTTTGCAGAAGCACATTACAATACCAAGGATGTGTTTTTTCTGTGTATGGGTGTGTTTGTATTGTGGGCATTGGCCGCTGCCATACAAAAAGGGAAATTTCCCTGGGCCGCATGCATGTTGGCCGGTATGGCAAGCACGGTTAGAATTGCAGGTTGTTTCTATTTTATTCCGATACTATGGATATTGCTACACTACAGGTATAATGTAAAAAGAGTGAGTGCCTTGTTTTTGGGTGTAATGGTATTTGTGGTTTCATGGTATATGGTTTATCCTGCAGTCTGGAAATCTCCATGGGATAGCTTTATCGGTATATTACGATATGCGTATGAAAATCCATGGCCATCACCCACTATGCTTGCCGGTAAATTAATGATTCCCGGAAATATGCCTGCTTATTATGCATTTTTATGGATGCTTTTAACCTTACCTTTGATTTACATTATATTATTTTTTGCAGGAATATATAAATCATTAAAATTATTTAAAAGCTCTATTTTAATTCAATACGTAATTATTTTATTTTTAATCACTACCATATACCTTCTGATTGAGAGCCCCACGCTTTATAACGGATGGAGGCATATTTATTTTATTTTTATTCCTATTGTATTTTTAATGGGTGTTTTTGTTGATTCTTATATTTCGCGTATTCAATTTGGAAATAAAATAATATTATTTGCACTATTGCCTGTATATTTAATATTGAATATACAACATGATTATGTGTATTTTAATTCATTAAAAAATATTTGGAAACCGGGTTCATTCAGCATGGATTATTGGGGCATCAGTACCCATAAAGCATTGGAGAAATGTCATGTTGATTCAGGAACTAAAAAAGTGTATGCATTTACCGAAACAGTTTGGTTAAATAAATATATTCTTGCTGATAATGTTTCGCGAAATATTCAATACGTTAGTACAGCTGACAGTGCGGATTTTGTGCTCGTGCTTAACCGCGAAGGAAAACTGGATTCGTATAATTTGCCGGTTTTTGTAACAGATATTTACCAAGGCGATACCCTCTGGAAAGTTTACGACAGGCGGTCTGTGAAACGATAGAGTCGCTGCTGTTCGTGATGTTCAATATGGATGTGCAGGCAATTTTCGCCTTCCAGCAATGGCGCTCCCACTTCGGGCCATTCAATCAGCATCAGGCAATCATCGTTGTGAATATATTCCAGCAGGCCAGCATCCATTAGTTCTTCTGCACTTCTAGCCCTGTACCAGTCTGTATGGCACACCAATCTGCCTTTTCCGGTGTGGTACTCATTTACAATGCCAAAAGTGGGGCTGCTTATCTCATCGCTGCTGTTTGCAGCTTTTAGCAAAGCGCGTATTAGGGTGGTTTTGCCGGCGCCCAGGTTTCCGGTGAATGTGATAATGCGGGGCTGCGGTTGCAGGGTAGTAATGTATTCAACCACCTTTGAAATCTCGGTTTCTCCAAATGGCCCGATGCTTGTTTCCATTCCTATTTAGGGCTGAGTGTAATGAGCGGACAACACATTTCTTCCAGACTGATGCCCCCATGCTGAAACGTATTGCGGTAGTGGTTTACGTAGTAATTGTAATTGTTTGGGTAGGCAAAGAAATCATTCTCCCGTGCAAACACAAAAGAGCTGCTCATGTGTAATGTGGGTAAAAATGCATCCAGCGGTTTTTTCACTTCCATTACTTCTTTGGGATTGTAGGTGAGGGTTTTGCCCTGTTTATAGCGCAGATTGGTATTTACGTTTTTGTCACCCACAATTTTGATAGGGTCTTTCACCCGAATACTGCCATGGTCTGTGGTAATAACTACCCGGCATGGTTTCTCGGATATGCGCTGCAAGGCTTCCCAAAGGGCGCTGTGCTTGAACCAGGTAGCCATCACATTTCGGTATGCCGTTTCGTCTTCCGCCAGTTCGCGCACTACGTGAATGTCGGTGCGGGCGTGGCTGAAATTGTCAACGAAGTTGTAAACCAGCACGTTCAGTTTGTTTTGGAACATATTGGGAACATTGTTTACCAGGGCTTTTCCGGCATCGAGGTTGGTAATTTTATGGTAGGAGAATTTGATGTCCCTGCGCAATCTTTTCAGCATATCCTCCAGAAAATCTTTTTCAAACATGTTTTTACCGCCTTCATCCTCATCGTTGCTCCATTTGCTGGGAAAACGCTTTTCTATTTCTGAAGGTACAAGTCCGCTGAATATAGCATTTCGGCAGTATTGGGTTGTAGTAGGCAGAATACTTAGGTATAGGTCTTCCTGATCAACACGGAATTGGTTTTGCAAGGTTTCTGAAATAGCGCGCCACTGATCAAAACGGAGGTTGTCTACCAGTACCATAAATACGGGCAAATCGCCGTCCAGCAGTGGGTTGATGGCACGTCGGAATAAGTTATGGCTCATCACAGGACCTTCATCACCGGTGCTTTTCAGCATGCCCACATAATTATCTGAAACGTATCTGCAAAAGTTGCGGTTGGCATCGGCTTTCTGGGTTTCGAATACCTCCTTCATGCCGTCTTCGCCGCTTTCATTCAGTTCAATTTCCCAAAAAACGAGCTTTTTATAAACTTCTTTCCATTCTGCAAATGCCATTTTTTCGCTCACGGCTATGCCGATTTGCATGAATTCTTTCTGATAGCTTTGGGTGGTGCGCTGGGTTACAAGCCGTTTTTCATCTAGGTTCTTTTTTACCGAAAGCAATATCTGATTGGGATTCACCGGTTTAATCAGGTAATCGGCGATTTTGCTGCCAATGGCTTCCTCCATGATATGCTCCTCCTCGTTTTTGGTAATCATGATTACGGGGAGGTTGGGTTTGTCCTGTTTAATACTGGCAAGGGCATCCAGGCCTGAGATTCCGGGCATGTTTTCATCCAGAAAAACCAGGTCAAATTCCTGTTGTTTTACCTGCTCAATGGCGTCTCTGCCGCTGCTCACTGTTACCATTTCATATCCTTTGCCTTCCAGAAACAAAACGTGGGGTTTCAGGAGGTCAATTTCATCATCTGCCCATAGAATGCGGGGTTTGGTTGCCATAAGTTAAATAGAACGTGAAAATACAACAAAATATTGGGACAGCAGGCCTGTTTTTCGATACTTCCCAGGTAACATGCGATAAATGGATAGTGTATGCGGAAAGGGCAATTCGTCCTTAATTTTGTGTCGTGTCTTCCCACCACTTTGTCCGCGACGGACAGGAACCCGCGCTCATCATTGCCAATGGTGCCGAATGTGATTCGGAATTGCTGGGGCAATTGCTGGAGTGGAATCCGTATGTGCTGGTGCTTGATGGTGCGTTGCAAAGGGTTTTGGACATGAACATCAGGGTAGATGCTGTGTTGGGTGATTTTGATTCTGTCGCACCCGGCTGGGATTCACATTCCGCATTGCAGGGTGTGCGTATTGTGCATGCCCCCGATCAGGAGCTCACCGATTTGCAAAAAGGAATTGAGTTTCTGATTGCCGAAGGACAACAGGCCGCTCATATTGTGTGGGCCACAGGCCGCCGCAGCGATCATCATTTCAATAATCTGGCTACGTTACCGGCGTATTCGGGGCGTATAGAGCTCACCATTATTGATGACCATTCGCGAATTTATAATTTGCACAAAAGCTTTAAAAAGTGGTACCCGAAGGATACGGTGTTGTCGCTTATTCCCGTAATGGAGGCCGGAGGAATACGTACATCCAATCTGGCATTTGCACTGCAGAATGAGTCATTGCATTTTCCGGGAAGAAGTGGCAGCAGCAACAGGGTGGTGGAGGATGGTTTTGTGGAGATTGCGTACGAAACCGGACACCTGCTGCTTATGGAATGCAGGGATTAATTGCACCTATAGATTATCAATAAAATATAAAAATGCACATATAAAAGTGAAAAACGCTTTTAGGGTGCTGGATGATGTGGTGGTGCCGCATGGCAATGTAATACCCCTGTGGATGTTCGGCTTTTTGTACTGAACCCGATACCTTTGCACCATGAAAATTCTTACCTACAACGTGAATGGTATACGCAGTGCGGCTTCCAAAGGGCTCTTTGATTTTTTGAAGGACGAAAACCCTGATGTGGTTTGCCTGCAGGAAATCAAGGCCACGCAAGACCAGGCCGATATTGCTGCCATTGAAGCGCTGGGGTATCATCACTACTGGTTTTCGGCCATTAAAAAGGGCTACAGCGGTGTAGCTATTTTTAGCAAAAAAGCGCCCAAACACGTGCACTACGGCTGCGATCAGAAGGAGTATGATCACGAAGGGCGTGTAATACGCGCTGATTATGAGGATTTCAGTGTTATCTCCGCCTATTTCCCCAGCGGCACCAGCGGCGATCACAGGCAGGATGTGAAATACTGCTTTCTGGATTTCTTTTTTGACTACTGCAATGAACTTCGCAAAACCTTAGCCGGATTGGTGGTGTGCGGCGATTACAACATTTGTCATAAGCCCATCGACATTCACGATCCGGTGAGCAATAAAAACACAACCGGATTTTTGCCCGAAGAACGCGCCTGGATGGAAAAGTGGTTTGATAGCGGTATGGTTGACACGTTCAGGGAATTTCATGCTGAGCCGCACCGCTATACCTGGTGGAGTTTTCGCGCCAATGCCAGGGTCAATAACAAGGGCTGGCGCATCGATTATATCAGCGTGACAGACAACCTCAAAAAACGCCTGAAGGACGCGGATATACTGGCAGATGCAAAACATTCGGATCATTGTCCGTCGTTTGTGGTGCTGGCGTAGATGTTACAATACAGCAATAAAGAAAGTGAACAGGGAAATTAGAAATTCATAATCAGTATTTTAAGTTCCGTAACCATAGATGTAGGTTGATATTTTCAACTTTTTAGGCTGGTATCGTAAATAATCCGTGAGGTTGCACATCTTTGCACTATGGCAAACACAATCAAAGCAAACCAATATCCTTACCCGGGGTATGTTTTGATTGATGTGCGCAGTGAAGCTGAATTTGAAAGGGGACATATTCCCGGTGCTGTCAATATTCCATTGCTTCGAAACGAGGAGCGTGTGCAGGTAGGAACCACATACAAGCAGAAGGGAAGGGAAGCCGCAGTTGCCCTGGGCTTTGAATTGCTGGGACCACGTTTTCACCTATTGTATGAATCTTTCAAATCAGCGGGGGACAATCCGCTTTTTTATTGCTGGCGCGGTGGTTTAAGAAGCCAGATTTCAGCCACCTTGCTGGCTTGGGGCGGACAATCTGTAAGTCTGATTTACGGTGGTTACAAAAGCTACAGGCATACGGTTCAACAAGCGCTGTCAAGGCCCCGAAAAATGCTATTACTGTGTGGTATGACGGGTGTGGGAAAAACCGAAATTCTAAACATTCTGGCCCAAAAAGGCTTGCCAGTGTTGGATCTTGAGGGGGTTGCCTCACACAAGGGCAGTGCCCTCGGCGGTTTGGGAATGCCGAATCAACCTTCGGTAGAAATGTATGAAAATTTGCTTCACAATGCAGTTTCAGCAATCCCTGACGACCAAATCCTGATCCTGGAAAGTGAAAGCCGTAAAATCGGCACCTGTGTAATGCCTCAAGGTTTTTGGCAAAATATGCTGCAAAGCCCGGTCATTGAAATTGAGGTACCAAATCAGCAGCGCTTAGAAAGACTGGAAAGGGAGTATACGCAATTTGATCCTGAGGTTTTAGCGGAAAAGACAGAAAAACTAAGGAAAAGACTGGGCGGTTTGCAATGCCAGCAAGCTAAAGCAGCTATTCTGGAAGGAAGAAAAACCGAATGGGTGCAAATAATGATGGGATACTATGACAAATCCTACCGTTATTTTATGGATGAAAATGGTTACAAGCCGGAAGTACTGATTTGGGACTGGCAGCAAACCGAAAACAGCCTTGCGTTGTTAATGAAAAGACTGAAAGAATATGGAATTGAAAAATAAAGTAGCGGTAGTTACCGGCGCCAACAAAGGTATTGGCCTGGAGTGTGTGAAAATGTTGCTTGAAAAAGGCGCAACGGTTTATGGTATTTGCCGCAGTGGCTGCAGTTTGCAGCATGAAAACTACCATTGTTTACATGCCGATGTTGGAAGCCAACAGCAGGTTGATACGGTGATGGACAGCATATTTGAAAAGCATGAAGCAGTTGACATTCTTATCAACAATGCCGGCCTCGGCTATTTTGGTGTGTGCGAAGAATTAAGCGTAGACCAGTGGCAAGAGATGTTTAATACCAATGTGAACGGTATATTTTATTTCACCCGCCGGGTATTGCCGGGTATGAAAAAGCAGGATTCGGGCCATATTGTGAACATAGCAAGTATAGCCGGACTGGAAGGATATCAGCAGGTTTCGGGCTATTGTGCCACAAAATTTGCGGTACGCGGCTTCAGCGATGCACTCTACAAAGAAGTGCGTGATTTTGGAGTGAAAGTTACCTGTGTATATCCGGGTAGCGTAAAAACCGATTTTTTCAGGCATAGCGCCAATATAAAGGCTCACGATAGTATGCTTATGCCGGAAGATGTGGCTGCCCAGATTTTATATGCCCTTGAAAGCCCCGCCAATTTTCATACTGTAAATTTGGAGATAAGGCCTTTGAAGCCAAGAGGATAGAATAGTATTCATTTTTGATAGTTTGATGTGGTAATAGCCAGGTGGAAACAAACACAATCGATGCTAAAGTCTATGTGTTTTTAAAGTTGCTGTCTTGCCAAATTAATTAGAAATCTAGAAATTAAGCTGTATATTTGTTAAACAAATAAAAACATGAAAAAAACAAAATTATTTTTTATTTTTATTTTATTGTATAACCTGGTGATTGGACAGTCAGGAAATACAACAAATAGCCAAATGTTAACCAGGCAGATTAATCAAATAACAAATTCTGAGAGTTTACTTCAGTTTTTAATAAATCATGCAGCAACATACGAAGATTTTGATTCTCTTTTTTCAATTATAGAACAAAAACCATGTCCCAAAAATTATACTTACAATCTGGTAAATGGCGATAGCAATATTGTCATGAGTGTTAATAAAGGTTTTTTGTATCTTGTCAGTAGAAATTTCCTACAACCCTCTTTTGATATTGATCAGAGGGAAATTAAGTCATTGGATGATTTTTTCAAAAAAATAAAAGATGGAAGAAATGACCCGTATACAGAATGGCATTATTCATACATGAAAATATCTAATAAAATAAGAGATAATATACGCTTTAAATTAGATTCTTTTGAAATAACCTCAGGGCTTATGTATGAAAAAACACCTAGCAAATTAACAATTAAAAACAACATTAAGGCTTGGGCTAGAATTTTATATTCATTTAAAGAAAGAAGCATTTTTGAAATTGATACCGACAAAAAATCCCAGAGAAAAAGGGGGTTTGTGTTTTATACAGTAAATCAAACTTGTGAATGGGAAAATAGATACTGGAATCAGATTAAACAGCAGGATGATGAATTTCTTAAAAATGATTTGGGTGGATCTATAATAGCTCAAAATATTTCACGTTATATTTCAGCTCAAGTTTTTGGAGATATTGTTTTTTTTGAAGTAAATGGGAAACTAGTTTGGATAGATGTAGGTAGATAACAAATTTGAGTTGGGTATTCCAATCATTATCTAGGCGTCCTGCGCAAATGAGCATGGTAACTTTATTGCTCCGGCGCCCAAGCTAACCGCCCCAGTTTTCCCTGTCCAAACTGCGATAATGTATGGCCTCGGCCAGGTGCTCAATTTTAATAACTTCTGAACCGGCAAGGTCTGCAATAGTGCGGCTTACTTTCAGGATTCTGTCGTAAGCCCGGGCGCTGAGATTCAGCTTTTGCATGGCTGATTTTAGCAACAGTTGTCCTGCGGCATCAATACCGCACACTTCCTGTACCTTGTTGCCCGGCAGCTGCGCATTGCAGTACACTCCGTTCCACTGGTTGTAGCGCTGCTGCTGCAGGTCTCTTGCCTGCTGTACCCTTGCCCTGATAGCGCTGCTTCCTTCGGCGTTACGGTTTCTTGCCGTCAGTTCGTCAAACCCAACAGGAGTTACCTCTATGTGAATGTCTATACGATCAAGCAAAGGCCCTGAAATACGGCTAAGATAACGGTCCACGACACCGGGGCCGCATACACAATCTTTTTCCGGATGGTTGTAGTAACCGCACGGACACGGATTCATGCTCGCCACCAGCATAAAACTGGCGGGATAATCCACAGTCCAGCGAGCCCGCGAAATGCTTACCTTTCTCTCTTCCAGCGGTTGCCGCATCACCTCCAGCACCGTGCGTTTAAATTCGGGTAGTTCATCCAGAAACAGTACTCCATTGTGTGCCAGGCTTATTTCCCCCGGCTGCGGGTGATTTCCTCCGCCCACCAGCGCCACATCGCTGATGGTATGGTGAGGACTGCGAAAAGGCCTGTGTGCAACCAAACCTCCACTGCTGCCAAGCTTGCCTGCCACTGAATGAATTTTGGTGGTTTCCAGCGCTTCGTGCAGGTTTAAAGGCGGCATAATGGTAGGCAATCGCTTTGCCAGCATGGTTTTTCCGGCACCCGGTGGCCCGATTAAAATAATATTGTGTCCACCGGCCGCGGCTATTTCCATGGCACGCTTAATATTCTCCTGACCCTGAACATCGCAAAAGTCAACATCATAATGCTGCTGAGCTTCTTCAAATTCACCCCGGGGATCGGCATAGGCGCGCTCCAGCTGAATTTTACCTGACAAAAAATCGGCAACTTCTTTTAAATTTTTTACACCATACACTTCGAGGTCTTTCACAATAGCCGCTTCGCGCGCATTGGGTTCCGGCAAAATCAGGCCCTTAAAACCGTCTTTCATGGCTTGTATGGCAATGGGTAAAGCACCACGTATTGGCAAAATACCCCCATCTAAACCCAACTCGCCCATAATGATGTAATCGGTCAGCGAATTATCCGTAAGCTGATAACTGGCTGCCAGCATGCCTATGGCAATGGGCAAATCATAGGCGCTGCCCTCCTTGCGCAAATCGGCCGGTGCCATATTTACCACCACCCGCTGCCTTAACGGCTCAAATCCGCTGTTTTTGATGGCGGCATCAGTTCTGAATAAACTTTCTTTTACAGCATTATCAGGTAGTCCAATTACAAAGGTTTTAAACTCTGCGGCGGTGGTTGCATTTACCTCAACAGTAATAGGTGTAGCGTTCACGCCATGAACGGCGCTCGCAAACAATTTGACCAGCATGTCTTAATAAATTTTACCGGCCTTTGAGACCTTCAGCCCTACATCACTGAGGCCGGTGAGTTTTTCATCCCGCATATTCTGGGAAATTTCCACCGTATACTGCCCCGGTTTTAACGCCGGTGAGTTTTTCATCCCGCATATTCTGGGAAATTTCCACCGTATACTGCCCCGGTTTTAACTTTAACCGACCCGAAAATGGTTTCTCATAGCTGATGAGATTACCATGACCTTTTCCCAGCCACTTTCCGGTATTGTCTGACAATACTACCTCCAACTGATTTTTATGGTCTGAGGAAGGACCTTTAAGGGTGCACAGCAGCCATATGTTTGAATAACTGTAACCCGTAGTGATTCTCAATCCACAGTCCAGTGTGTAATAAGAGGTTGAATCTTCAATGGTGAAGGTGAATTTTTTACTCTGATTCCAGTGCCATCCTGTAGCATCAGTCTTCTCAAATTTATTTGAAATGACATTGGGATCCGTAGAGCAGGACTGTAAATGGAATACAATAAGAATAGTAAGAATTTTTTGGAAACTAAATAAACGATACATAACTCAACAATTAAAAATGATTAAATAATATGCGAATAAAAGCATCTTCCTGCTGAAAAAGAAATTTTGGCGTGGTAAATGTCATAAAAATTCGCTTTTTCATCCACCCGGGGATGGTGGCCATCCTGGCAAAATCCTTTCTGGTTGTGAGAATAACAGCATTGTCGTTTTTTTGAAGCTCCAAGGCCCACTGTCCATACTCTTTTTCACCAAAGGCTTGGTGATCCGGATAACCGATAAATGACAACAGCCCGTAATGGTCGTTTGTCCAACTCCTGAACGCTTCGTTATTTGCCAGACCTGATACCGCCAATACCTGAGTCCCCAATGCCAGTTTATCTCCATCAGCATTTACCGGAAATGCATTTTCATAACTACAAAAGAAAACAGGCTTTTTGTATTTTTCCAGTTTCTGCCTGATAGTATCAGCCATCGCGTCCGTAAGATTTGCCGGACATTTGGTAACTACAATAATATCTGCGCACTTGGCAGTGCAGGCAAACTCTCGCAGATTTCCTGCGGGCATTGGCCAGTCCTGATAAAATGGTTTTTGGTATCCGGTTAGCAGCACATATTTGTTCGCTTTTAAAGGTAGATGCTGGAGGGCATCATCCAACACTACTGTGCTTGTATCCGGATATTTCTGTATCAGCTGTCTAATCCCTTCAAGGCGGTTTTCACATACAAACACAGGCAAAGAAGGCGCGGCTTTTTTCATTTCTAACGGTTCATCCCCTGAATTTTCTGCCAAATCATCTATTTGCACTTCCCTGAAGCCTTTTGTTTTACGTTTATAGCCCCTTGAGAGCGCCGCTACACGATCTTTATGCTTATCGGCTATAAACAGTGTCATAGGCGTTTTTCCACTGCCTCCTGCAGTTAAATTCCCTATGGCTATGGTAAAAATCGGACTTTTTTTGGATTTCCCCGTTCGCAGAAAGTATTGTCTGCGCATCCAGGCTCCAGCGGCATACAGCAGCCCAAAAGGTATCAGTATAAACCTAAAAACAACGAACACAAGAGGGCAAAGGTAGCCAATCGGCTATTATTCCAGTATATGTTTCAGCACATACCAGCCGGAATGCAGAATGGTATTCATGTCGGCGCCATCTCTCGCTATGGCAAAACCCGGCCTGGGGTGATCCGGAAGGATTATAAACCTATCACCCGATTCAGCGATGAATACCAGGGTGTTTTCGGTAAGCTGGGTTGTATCCCGAAGTCCACTGCTATCTCGTATTTTTTCCGCCCATACCTCTAGTTTGCGGATTTTAAAAGGCTTGTTGAATTGGAATAAAACCGGTCGGTGTTTGGAAGTTTCTTTTTCCAGCCGCAGTGCGAAACTAACCGGCAATCCTTCCACATCTGCCTCCTCTTGCCATAACCTTACCAGCATGGTATTTGGATGAAATACAAAACCCAACTCCGGAGAAACAAACATGGTTTCACTGTCCCAGTCTTTCTGCAGTTGCATGGCGGAAAAACTAACCAGTTCTTTGCCTATCCACGATTTACACATTCCAAGTGCCTGCTCACTTAGGCGGAGATAAAATTTCCGGTCTTCCATAAGACCAAAAATAAGAAAGGCTGCCTTCTGGGCAGCCTTTCCATGATATAATTCAGTTTTAGTAGGTTACCAGAATTTCAACACGACGGTTGGTAGCTTTGTTCAGCACGCTGGTGTTTGGCACTTTGGGACGTGTGTCACCAAATCCTACAGCCCTCATGCGCTCGGGAGAGATACCTTTACCCAGCATGTAAACCACAACTGCATCGGCACGGCGCTGAGACAATTCAAGGTTCTTGGCAGGATCTCCGTCTGAATCGGTATGTCCTTCAATGATTACGGAAGCTTCACTGTAGTCTTTCAGGATTTTAACCAAACGGTCAATATCATCGTAAGATTCAGTTTTCAACACATCTTTGTTGGTTTCAAAGAAGATATTTTTAGCAGCCTGTTCGATTGCCTTTTTGGTTTCTATTTTAATTTCCGGACAACCTTTGTTGGCCGCGATACCGGGCTTGGTAGGACACTTGTCGATATTATCGAAGATTCCGTCACCATCTGTATCAGGACAACCTTCACCGGCAATGGTTCCAGCCGCATCAGGGCACTTGTCGGAACCGTCCTCTACACCGTCACCGTCGCGATCAGGACAGCCATTGAGGGCAAGGATACCCGCCACTGAGGGGCATTTATCGTCCTTGTCAAGCACACCGTCACCATCTTTATCAGGGCATCCGCCACCTTCAGCGCTTCCGGCTTCTTTGGGGCATCTGTCTTTGCTGTCTTCAATTCCGTCACCATCAGTGTCGGGGCAACCGGCAAATTTCTTAAGGCCTCTCACATCAGGGCAGGCATCATCTGCGTCATATACCGAGTCGCGGTCACGGTCAGCAGGGCAACCCACACTGTCAACATACTTGCGATATTTTTCGGGTGTGTTTTTACAAAGGTCGTATTTGTCGCAAACACCGTCTTCGTCTTTATCCTTGCATTTGCTTGGACCTTTGCTTTCACCCAGAGCCATAGTTATACCTATTGCGTGGTAACCCCACATATCATTGGTTTTCCAAAGTCTGTTCACAAGCGGCATAGAAGGATCTGCATCACCGGGTTGGTTTGCACCATCCCAGCGGTCATTCATTGTGTACGTAGCAGTCCATGACCAGCGAAGACCAATGCGATCACTCAGGTTAAATGAAACGCCGGCACCGCCTTGAACTGCGGCTCCCATTTCAGTTATAGCATTCTGAATCTCGTTTTGGTTGCCCCAGCGAACCTGGCTGTGCACGTAGTATCCGCCGAAACCGCCGTATAAGTAGGGTATTACTTTTGATTCTTCGTTGAAAAATGAACTAAGCTTAAAACGGGCACCCAGGGTTAAATCCATGGTGTTAGCTCGGAAAGACTGGTATTTCCAAGGTTCAGTCTGCCATGAAACTTCTCTTTTGTATCCAACATCGCCTGCACTGAAGTTTACCACTCCATCGAACATGGGATTAAGGTAGTAGCCGAAATTAATGCCGGCACCCTGATAATCGGGTTTTTTGGCGAAGAACAGGGAAGAACCCTGATCGCCGAGGTACTCTCTCAGGCCAAAGTTGGCTTCAACACTCATCGGGGCATCAGCCGTCTGAGCCTGTGCGGCCATGAGAGCTGACATTGCGAACGCGGTGGTAATAAAACGTCCCAGGTATTTATGCATCATAAGCGATTTTTTTTTTGTGTTTTAGGGTATATCAGGCAACAAATATAAGAACTTCGAATAAAAAAAAACTTTTTAAAAAAAATTTATTACCATGTCCAACATAACTTTTGTCATTTAAGCGTCATAATAAACACGCTTACTTACTGATTTTCATCATGTCAAATTCCTGAAGATTCAATTGTAGACGTACAATAAATTTCCGCTTCTGCTTATGTTATAGCGGGCAAGAGAACCTCCTGCAGGTCCTTTCAGCGGCAGTCCGTTAAACATAAATCGGCTTTCACAGCAGGTTTCGAAGCGATTTACAGTGTAGGTTCCGCATTTAAGCTGAATCGCCTGCGTATCGACCCAAATTTGAGAGCAGTTATTGAGCGGCTGCCAGGCACATGTGCGCTCAAAAGCATACCAGGTATCGTCGTAATCATGGATAATCAAAACCCCCTTCACACCGCCTTCGGCGTAGGTGAAATTGCCAGGAACCAGCAAATGCTGATTATCGAGCAGGTTCAAATCAAGGGTTATATTTACAGGGCCTTTGGGAATGGATTCCGTCACATTGTTGTTCCGACAGCCTGCCAGAAAAACTATCAATGATGCGGCAAGGATAAAATTAATCCTCATATCGATAAAACCCCTGACCTGATTTTCGTCCGTGGTGTCCGGCATCTACTTTTTGTTTTTGAATACGGCTGGGGCGAAACTTGGCATCGTTTCCAAAAAGTGAAAACATGGAGCTGGTTACCGAATAATTGGTATCCACACCAATTAAATCCATCAGGCGAAACGGTCCCATTTTAAATCCGGAGGCTTCACACAGCCGGTCAATGCTTTCTAAGTTAGCAACCTGTTCTTCCAGTATTTTTAACCCTTCCACGTAGTAATGACGTGCCACGCGGTTAACGATAAATCCGGGTGCATCGGCGGCATAAACAGCCTTTTTGCCTAATGATTCGGCCCACTCAAATGCTTTTTGAGCGACATTGCAATCGGTTTCGGCACCCGATATTATTTCCACCAGCTTCATTATGTGAGCCGGATTGAAAAAGTGAACACCAACAACCCGATTTGGATACTGCAAACTGCGTGCTATCTGGGTTATGGGAATAGAACTGGTGTTGGTGGCCAGAATAGTTTCAGGACTATTTACCGTTTCGAGTTGCTTGAAAAGTTCTTGTTTAATTTCCAGGTTTTCCAGTACCGCTTCAATGATTATATCGGCCTTCATATCAGCGGTCTTGTTAACAGCCGTTAGCAAAGTCAGCGTTTGGGAAGCCTTATCCGTTGTTGTTTTGCCTTTTTCAACCGATTTTTCAAGTTCTTTACGGATATATGCTTTCCCTTTCTCGAGCGCGGTTTCACTTACATCAAACAACAAAGTCTGATAACCCGCCTGTATGCTGCTGAGTGCGATACCTGCACCCATAACACCTGCCCCTGCAACGGCAACTTTCATATATACAAATGTAATAAAATTAACGGGAAGTCAGCCATCCTGCAGGATTGAGCTTGGATTGCCCCTGCCAGAGCTGAAATTGCAGTATGGTTTTGGATTCATCATCGGTCCAGACTTTACCCAAAGCCTGTTTGGCTTCAACTTGCTGGCCCCGGCTCACGAACACCTGGCTAAGCCTGCTGTATACCGTGTAATATTCTCCATGGTTGAGTAAAACGGCCTTTTCTTGTCCGGGTATTTCCAGAATGGCAGAAACTGTCCCTTTGAAAACCGCTCTGATGGTGCTGCCTTCCGAAGTAGTAATATCCACACCATTGTTTACCAGCGTTATACCCGCCAGATCAGGATGTGCGTGAACACCAAAATACTGCGATATATAGCCTCTTTCCACCGGCCAGGGCAAGCCTCCTTTTCCCGAAGCAAAGTTTTCGCTGATAACACGGGCTTCCGGGGTTAGCAGCATTGCACCGGAAGATTTACTCGCTTTACTGCCTGTTGTTTTCGGAGATGCTGCGGCGGTGCTTGTATTGTCTTTCACTGATTGCTCACGGGCTCGTTTTCTTGCGGCAGCAATTTCTTTGGCAATCATGGCCGAAATAGCCGAATTGAGTTTGGCCACAGCCTTTTCATTCTGCTTTATTTTTTTTCGCAATTCAGCCTCTTTTCCAGCCAGCGACTTAACCAGTTTGGTTTTCTCGCTTCTGTCGGTCTCGAGTTGCTGCTGCTCTTTCTTCTCCGATAATAAGATTCCGTTTTTTTCCTGTCGTATTACCTCTAGTGCCTGCAAGCCGTTTTTCACATCTGCTGCCTTAACTTCCAGTATGCCGATTTGTTGTTTGCGGTAATCGGAAAGACGGTTCAGGTATTGCATCCTGCGAACTGCCTGCCGAAAAGATTCTGAAGCAAAAACAAACGCCATCTTATTGGCTGATTTTCGGCTCTTGTAGGCATTGATAATTGTTTTTCGCAGCTTTGTCCTTTCCTCGTTGTAAGAAGCTCTCAGCTCTTGGAGGGTAAGTGTTTGCTTGTCTATTTCCTGATCTGCTTCATTTAGCTCGGATTTTAGGTCATTGATTACCTCGCCTTGTTGCTCTATAATGCGGTTAAGTGCTCCAATTTTGTGTAATGTTGCGCTCTTTTGGGCGCTGGTTTTCTGCAAAATGCCACGGGTGTATTGAATCTCTTCCTGCACTTTTTTGCGCTTTTTTTCCAGTTCCTTTCGGGATTGGGAATTACCTGCCAAGGGCAGTAAAGCGAGAAAACCTATACAGACAAGGCGAAACATTTGGTTACTGTTTTTGAGTGTATCCGGCCGGAATACTAAACGGATACGAAGGTATTACGGCATCGCTTGGGTTTGTGAACGAAGCCTGCAGGCGTACAGTATTTTTGTCACCAAAGGCGGTAAGCCTCATCTGTTGAGGAACTGAGAACGCACCGGATCTTTGTTCGCCTTCGTAAACCACTTTGATTTGCCTGTTTTTCCCCGTTTCTGCAATTACACTGCTATCTATGTTGCCATTGCTATTGGTGAACAGCATATTGGTTATGGGTGGATGTGTTGAATACCAGCCCCCCGATGGTGCGTCTTTCTGATAGAACACTGTATCGAAAATAGGGTTGGAAACAATCAGGTTTTGCAGTTCACGCAGTGAAACAGAAGCCCCCAGCATGTTTGACAGATCTGCAATCCCCAGCCGCATATATTCTTTGTGATAAAGATCCAGCACCAGCACGCTGTCTCTGGTGATAATGCCTTTTGCTACCTGAATACCCAAAGCTGCCGACACGGAGAACCATAGAATGCTATCATTGCGCATGCGCAAACTCAGGGTTCCGCTTATTTCCTGACCATCATCAGAAATATAATCTATGCTTAGTCTGTCAGAAAAATGGTGCCAGCTTTTACGGTTGATATTATCGCCTTTAAGCATCACAGCGGTATCTGTATTCAGGTTCCCTATGCGCACAGGGGCTTCGCTTACGCGCACTTTGCGGGATTTACATGCTCCCGTTAGGGTGAAAAAGGCGATCAGAAGTATGAAGGTTCTCAATGTATACTTAACGATTTTGGATTTTATTTATTTTCTGGCGCACCCGGTCTTTTTGGTTATATGAAACACATAGCAACGCTTTTTCATAGCAGGCCATCGCTTGTACCGACCGGGCTCCATATAAATCTCCCATCAATTCTAATGCCACAGGACTTTCCGGTAGGTACTTTTTTAACAAGTTAATAGCAGCCTCCTGATTTTGTCCTGTAAGTAAAGCAAGTTGACCCTGTTGAACTACGCACTGAAAAAATGCCCAGTAGCAGCCATTATTATCCGAACCAAAACTTCGGAAATTTAAGTTTACC
>VHBA01000041.1 GCA_016872175.1 Sphingomonadales bacterium
TGAACCCATAAACTTAAGGTGTTTTACGTGCGATTTAATCGCATCCAAAAAGGTTTTGTGCTCCAGAAAAGGAATGCCGTATTCAACACAGGTTTCTTTCACAATCTTGTTGATAGCAGGATAGTGAACGTGGCTGATTCTGGGGAACAAATGGTGTTCCACCTGAAAATTCAAGCCGCCCAGTGCCCAGGTAAGAAATACACTTTTGGTAGCAAAATCCGAGGTGGTTTTCAACTGGTGAATTGCCCATTCGTTTTCTATCACTTCTTTGTCATTGGTATAGGTTGGTGACACAAACTCAGTATGATCTACTACATGAGCCATTTGAAACACTACAGAAAGAATCCATCCCAATAGAAAACATGCAATGAAGTAACCGAAGAAAATTTGTGGGTATGAATAGCTGGTATGGTTGGCTATGTAATAGAAGGGCAAACCTATAAAGAGAAAAAGATGCACCAGTTTGCTGGCCCAAAAAAGTACTTTTTGACCGGTGGTGAATTTAAACTTGGGGCTATTTTCGGAGATTCTCTGGTTAAAAAACTTTTTGGTGTCTTTGCTTGTGATCCACATAAAGTATAATCCACCATAAAGAAAGAACCAATAGATGTGTTGAAATTTATGAATTCCAAGTTTTTTCTGCCCATGGTGAAAACGGAAAAACATACCGGCATCGAGGTCATCGTCCATACCTTCTACGTTGGTATATGTATGGTGATTTACCACATGCTTCTGTTTCCAGAAATACGCATCACCACCTAAAAAATTCAGGGAGTATGCCATGATGGTATTTACTTTGGGATTGCTGGAATAGCTGTCGTGGCTGCCATCATGCATGATGTTAAAGCCAATTAGCGCCATGCTCACGCCGAAAAGACAACATAATAGCAGGGCAAGCCATGCAGTCTGGGGTGTGAAGAAAACCAGCGTCACATACAATGATACAAACATGGATAAGATGACGATGGATTTGCCTACCAAAGCAGAATTACCATACGGTGTTGTATTATTTGTCTTGAAATAAGCGTCGGTCTTTTGTTTCAGGGCTGCCATGAAGCCGGTACCCTGGTTTTGGAAAGTGATTGTTGCCATAAGTGATTTTCAAAGTAGTGTTAAACTCTTTTGGCAAAGATAAGTTGTTACAAGTATTTAACGCCACAAAAATAAGTTCAACAAAATACAGGGGTTGTGCATTAAGAATAACAAAACCGCTGTAAACCAACAAAGACCGCCAATTGCGGTCTTTGTCCTAAAATTTGTACTTGTTGGAATTATCCCTTCATTACACTATCAAAGATGGCTTTGAAAGCGGCGGGATCGTTCATGGCGATATCGGCAAGCACCTTGCGGTTAATTTCGAGCTTGCTGTTGTTCAATTTGCCCATGAACTGGCTGTAGCTGATACCATTTTCGCGGCATGCGGCGTTGATACGAACAATCCACAAAGAACGGAACTCACGCTTCTTAACCTTACGGTCGCGGTAAGCGTAGCTCCAGCCCTTTTCTACGGCGTTCTTGGCTACGGTCCAAACATTGGAGCGACGTCCAAAGTAACCTTTGGCGTGCTTCAGGATTTTCTTTCTGCGAGCCCTGCTCGCTACGTTGTTGACGGATCTTGGCATATTATTTTAGTTTATTGGCTTTAGCGATGTGCTTTCACACATACTTTGGGAGCTACGGCCATGGTTTCTTTTTTATTTACCCAGGCGGAGCATGAATTTAACATTGCTCATGTCTGCATCGGTAATGATGGCGTCATTCCCGAGTGCACGCTTACGCTTGGTCGCCTTCTTGGTAAGAATGTGATTCTTGAAAGCCTTGGCGCGTTTTACTTTTCCTGTGCCGGTTACCTTGAACCTCTTTTTTGCACTGGAATTGGTTTTCATTTTTGGCATATCTGTATTTCTATTATTTTTTTCCTTTGGGTGCAAGCAGTATAGCTACTTTCTTGCCTTCTTCTTTGGGTTCCATTTCGAGCTTTGCAACGCCATCTTCTAAGAGTGCGTTGGCAAAACGCATGAGCAAATCCACACCACGCTGTTTGTAAATGATTGTTCTGCCCCTGAAGAATACATAAGCACGCACTTTGTTTCCTTCTCCAAGGAAGCTGCGTGCATGTTTCAGTTTGAAATCCACATCGTGGTCATCGGTATTGGGCCCGAAACGAATTTCCTTCACCAGTTGTTTAACTGCATTGGCTTTGATTTCCTTTTGCTTCTTCTTTTGTTCGTAAAGGAACTTTTTGTAATCAACGAGTTTGCAAACTGGTGGAGTAGCAGATCCTGAAATTTCCACCAGATCCACACCCAGTTCGTAAGCCATTTCGATGGCTTTTGCAGTGGGATAAACACCTGCTTCAACATTGTCACCCACAAGGCGCACCTCGGGTGCAACGATTTTTTCGTTGATGCGATGCAGATCTTCCTTCTTACGGGGACCTTTTTGGTATGGACCGGGAGAACTCAATTTTCTTGTCAAATTTTTGTTTCGCTGACAACCTGATCTGTGAAAACCTGAAGCGATAAACTTCCCAGGTCTCCGCCGCCATGCTTTCTTACAGACACTTCACCGGCGGCGGCTTCTTTTTCGCCTACGATAAGCATGTAAGGGATTTTGGCGACTTCGGCATCTCGGATTTTTCGTCCGGCTTTCTCCGATCGTTCGTCAACGAAAGCGCGAATATCGGCCTTTTTTAGGAATTCTGCAACATGAATTGCATAATCCAGGAATTTATCGCTAATGGGAAGAACAGCCACCTGCCTGGGAGCCAGCCAAACCGGGAAGTTTCCGGCATAGTGTTCCAGAAGGAATCCTATAAAACGCTCATGGGTACTTAAAGGCGCGCGGTGAATGATAATGGGGCGTTCTTTTTCGTTTTTGTCATTGATGAAACTGAGATCGAAACGTTCTGCCTGAGCGAAATCCACCTGGTTTGTAGCCAGGGTAAATTCGCGGCCAATAGCACTCCACACCTGAATATCAATTTTGGGACCGTAGAAAGCAGCTTCATCTTCCACTTCCACAAAAGGAATTTCGCTTCTAACCAGCACATCGCGAACCATGTTCTCGGTTTTGGCCCACAGTTCAGGATTGTTAATATACTTCTGCCCCAGTTTGGCCGGATCGTGCTTGCTGAAACGCATTACGTATTTATCAATTCCGAACACCTTGAAATAGCGCAGATACAGCTCATTCACGGAACGAAACTCTTGTTCAAACTGCGCTTCAGTGCAATAAATATGTGCATCGTTCATTTGCAGGCTGCGCACACGCATCAGCCCAAACAATTCACCGCTTTGCTCATAGCGGTAGCAGGTTCCGTATTCTGCCAGGCGAATAGGAAGCTCCTTGTATGAACGTGGAATTGCACCAAAGATCTTGTGGTGGTGCGGACAATTCATGGCTTTCAGATAGTACTTCTCACCATCAAGCTCCATGGCCGGGAACATACTGTCTTTATAGTACGGCAGGTGTCCGCTTTTCAGGTACATGCTTTCACGGGCAATGTGCGGGGTTTTTACACGCTGATAGCCATGTTCTTTTTCGGTTTGTTTGGCAAATGTCTCCAGGGTTTCGATGATTTGTCCGCCATTGGGCAGCCAAAGCGGCAGTCCGGGCCCCACATCATCATCAAACGTGAAAATTTCGAGTTCTTTGCCCAGTTTTCGGTGGTCACGCTTTTTGGCTTCCTCAAGCATCATCAGGTATTCATCCAGCTCTGATTTTTTGGGGAAAGTGATGGCATATACCCTTGTAAGCTGTTTGTTTTTCTCGCTGCCCCGCCAGTAGGCACCTGCTGTGGAAATAAGCTTAATGGCCTTAATGAAACCAGTGTGGGGAATGTGCGGCCCGCGGCATAAATCGGTGAAGGCACCTTGTTCATAAAAGGTAATTTCGCCGTCATTCAGATCCTGCAGCAGTTCCAATTTATAGGGATCCTGTTTTTCTGTAAAATAGGCAATGGCCTCCTGTTTGGGCATTTCACGGCGAACAAATGTATTTTCCTGTTTTGCCAGCTCATTCATTTTGGCCTCTACTTTGGCAAAGTCTTCGGAAGAGAATGTTTTATCACCAAAGTCAATGTCGTAATAAAATCCGTTTTCAATGGGCGGCCCAATACCGAGTTTTATACCTGGATAAAGCGATTCCAAGGCTTCCGCCAGCAAGTGTGCTGAGCTATGCCAAAAAGTCTTTTTCCCATCCGTATCGTTCCATGTAAGCAGGGCAAGGGTTGCGTCTTCGTGAATGGGGCGCGTGGCATCCCACACGTTACCATTAATTTTGGCAGATAATACATTTCTGGCCAGCCCTTCGCTGATACTTTTGGCAATTTCCAGTGCGGTGATACCTGCGGGATATTCTCTGACGGCACCATCGGGGAAAGTAATACGGATTTGCATTGACACGGATAAATTGGGAGTGCAAAATTACTAATAATCAGCGGTGCAAACGCTGTTTAGCAAAAGATTGCTGTTTTTATTGACAAATGACATTGGAACCATTTATATTTGCACCCCGGTTTGGTGAGGTGGGTGAGAGGCTGAAACCACCAGTTTGCTAAACTGACGTATGGGGTAACTCGTACCGCGGGTTCGAATCCCGCCCTCACCGCAAACACTGAAAGCCCCCGCGTATAGCGGGGTTTTTTGTTGGAATACCGGCGAATCTGCCGAGCGAGCAGTAAAGCCAAGAGCGCAAGGCATTCCAACAAAAAGCGGCCGACCGCAGGGAGGCCGTCTTTCAGTGTTTGTTGCTCCCCCACTTCGGGTTCACAAGCGAACGAAGTGAGCGAGTAACTCAGTTAGTTGACAGTTTACAGTGGATAGTCTACAGTTAAAAATGCACAAATTCAGTGTTTGCTGCTCCGCAAGCTTCAAAAAAAAGCGACTAAAAAGCCGCTTTTTTGCAATCGATTTGTTGATACAATCATAGTATCAGGCTCCACCTGACGCAATAATAATAATCAGAACAACAGCACCGCCAATAATCCACCCAAGTTTTGTCTTTTTCTTCTCCGTTACCTGATTGGTATTTGCACCGGTTGCTTTTTCAATCTTATTCAAGCTTCTCAGTTTCAATGCCATTGAATCGGCTACAGTGTAGTTCCTGAAATTTTTGTAAACAGCCGGATAGCCAGTCACTGCAACATTCACATCCAAACCATCTACCTCGATTGTGAAGTTAGGTTCCACCAACACATCCGCTTTACTTTTCTTGAGTGCATCAGCTACTGCCTGTACTTTTACACCTTCTACAACAGGTGTATTGTCAGGTGCTCCTGGTGTCAGTCGTCCTGATGACTTCCCGGCGGCTTTCTCTTCTGTCACTTTTAAATCAGCAACCAAAGGAATTGAATAAACTCCGGGCTGATTAACCTCGAGGTACTTGGCAGATTTTTGTGTTCTAGTTTGCCTGGTTACCGAGCAGGCAGCAAGCAACAATGCGAAAGTAAGAGTAATGAATATTTTCATAGTTTTATGTATTGATTTTCAATGCAAATAAAACACATACGCACCGTTTATACAAAAAATAAACGTTTTTTTTAAAACTAAATAAACAAATTAGAAACACCCATTAATTCAGACAGTTTTGAAGGGATAAAAAGGGATCAAGATTGGCTATTATACTTACCGTTTTCAGCAGCATCGACCCAATTGTTTGCTGAATAGAGCAACTCCTTTATAAGTAGAAAGAGGAAAAGACAAAGGCAAGAAATCTGGCTTGAAAAATCATATCAACAAACTCAAGGAATCACCTCAATAATTGCAGATGCACTGTCGCTTCTCAGCAAATATACACCGGGCTTGGAAGGCGCGAGTAAATCATCCGATTGTCCGGCACAAAGTTTACGTCCGCTAAGGTCATACATTTCCCATGAAACGCCCCTTTTGAGTCCATTCAGTGGCTGCCCTGCAGTACATGGCTGCGGATAAATGCGCAAGGATTGAAGTTGTGGTTTCTTAACAGCAGCCAGTCTATCACACAAATACACATTCACACCGGCTATGGTTATATTTTTGAGGGGGCAAACCTGGTCTTCGGCAGTGATGGTAAAGGAATAACTTTTACCCTTAATATCACTGGGGATTTTCCAGCAGAAAACAGCTTCTTTTTCTCGCGATTTTGGATCTTTGACTTTGAAAGTTGCTCCGGATATACTCTGATTCCATTTTACTGAGACAGTATCTGGATTTAACTGTCGTCCTGCTACTGCTGAGTCTTTAATTGTATAGCTATAACATATACTATCGCCAGGACATGCAAAAATCTTCCTTTGCCCTATGATTTCGGGAGGGTTATTACTAACACAATCATTGCGCATGGCAATTTCTATATCCCCGCGCGATTTACCAATCCAAACCCAACTGCCTGTCGGCGTTTGACGGTATTCGGTAACTTCTATGGCCAGTACAGCAACTTCAGTGCAGTTAACAGGAGTAAAAACCAAATCTCCGGTACTTGTATCCATAAAAAAAACCTTGAGGAGGGTTAGCATTGGGGTTTGGCTTACAATCTATTCTACCACCAAAACAAAAACTTGAAACCGGATATTTTTCAGAAAAGGGAGATGAATACAAAACAGGTACACCCGTGTTTTCTCTGAGACCCGGCACTAAGCTATAAGAAACAGAGTCATGCTCCAAAGAATCTATACTTTCCTGATTGTAACGATAGGGTCTATTGCAACAGGTAAAAATAATAGGATTATTTCCATATTTGGGACTGTTGTTTGTGGCCGTAGGTGAAACAGCGTATAAGTTAGTCAGGTTAATAGTGCAACTTGTCCAGAAATCCTGTGTGGCCGGCCCTGTAGATATAGAGCCGTTTCTGCAGCATTGGCCAATTAAAAAGCTCACTTCACCGCAAGATGCATTACCCACAAAATTACTTAATGGAGCAACACTGAAATCTACCACAGTGTCGTAGGTATGCTCTTCCACGCCCATTAGGCCTATTGTAGTATTTTGGGGAGAGCAAGGTTTGGGTAGGGTTGAACAAACCGGGGTAATATCTCGTGTGGATCTCAATTTTATGGCAAGGTTAAAAACACCCCACAGGAGGCATTTCCATTTACACCAGCAGTCACCACAAAGTAAGGATTAGACAATGGAATACCTCGGCAATCTCTATAAATTTTGGCCGTAATGCGGTATTTACTGTTTCCGAGGTAGGTGTATTGCATATCGGCACCCATGAGGTGGCTGGCGTAAGCACCTTGGCTGATTGAAATAAAAAGCAGGGTGGTGATTATAAGTCGTTTCATATCGCTAACTATCAAGACGATAATTTTTGATTAATGTTGTCATGAATAGAAATTTTTTAATAATACCTACCCCCTCAACCCCTCCAGCACGTACAGCGCCTCAAACACATTTTCCACGCCGGCCACGTTCACAATCAGGGCTTTGTCGGTTTGCTTCATGCTGAATTTGCCGGGTTGTGAGGCAATCCTGCCCATCATCTCCACAAAGGCATTGCTGTGGTAAACAGCAGCATTCGGATCGCCGGGGAAATACAAGCGCATTCTGCAGTCGTTCAAAGTAATTTTCTCAAGCCCCATCTGCTTTCCGGCCCATTTCAAACGAACCGTATCCAGCAACGCAATAACTGCATCGGGCAACTTGCCAAAACGGTCGCGCAATTGTTCACCAAAGGCCTTCAGCTGCATTTCTGTTTCTATGGATGAGAGTTCACTATACAGGGCCAGTCTTTCTGCCACCTGGGTCACGTAATGGCTCGGAATGAGCATTTCAAAGTCGGCCTCTACCTGGCAATCGCGGCTGCTGATGTGTTCTGTATTTTCATCGTCATACAAACCGGCAAATTCTTCGTGCTTGAGTTCGCGCACCGCCTCATCCAAAATTTTGTGGTACATCTCAAAACCCATCTCCGAAATAAAGCCGCTTTGCTCCGCTCCCAGCAGATTTCCAGCGCCACGTATATCCAAATCGCGCATGGCCACCTGAAAACCGCTGCCCAAATCCGTATATTCTTCAATGGTACGTAGGCGCTTGCGGGCATCTTCGCTCAGCACGCTCAGCGGCGGTGAAAGCAGGTAACAAAACGCCTTCACATTGCTGCGCCCTACCCTGCCCCGCATCTGGTGCAAATCGCTGAGGCCAAACATGTTCGCATTGTTGATGATGATGGTGTTGGCATTGGCAATATCCAAACCGCTTTCAATAATGGATGTGGCTACCAACACATCGTATTCGCCTTCAATAAAGCGTATCATGGCGTCTTCCAATGCGGCTCCTTCCATTTGTCCGTGTGCCACACACACGCGGGCTCCCGGCGCCACATCCTCAATCATGACTGCGATATCGTGAATATCCTTTACCCGGCTGTGGATGAAAAACACCTGTCCGCCCCGCCCCAGCTCATGCTGAACGGCCTCGGAAATAACCTCGCGGTTAAATGGTTGCAATTCCGTGTGCACGGGCTGCCTATTGCGTGGCGCAGTATTGATGATGCTCAAATCCCTGGCTCCCATCAGCGAAAAGTGCAGTGTTCGCGGTATGGGTGTGGCCGTTAAGGTTAGCGTATCCACATTAACTTTAAGTTCCTTGAGTTTTTCTTTGGCGGCTACGCCAAATTTCTGCTCTTCGTCAATAATCATCAGCCCCAGGTCTTTAAACTCCACATCTTTACCCAGCAAGCGATGCGTACCAATGAGCACATCTACTTTTCCTTCTTTTACCTTGGCCAGTGTTGCAGTTTGTTCTTTGGCGCTTTTAAATCGGTTTAGGTATTCTACATTTACGGGAAAGCCGGAAAAACGCTTGCGGAAAGTTCTGTAATGCTGCTGAGCCAATATGGTCGTAGGAACCAGCACCGCCACCTGCTTGCTATCGCAAACCGCCTTGAAAGCCGCACGCATGCTCACTTCCGTTTTACCAAAACCCACATCGCCGCATACCAGGCGGTCCATGGGCTGTTCGCTTTCCATATCGCGCTTCACATCTTCCGTGGCTTTGCCCTGGTCTGGCGTATCTTCATAGAAAAATCCGGCTTCCAGTTCCAGCTGCAAATAATTATCGGGGGCAAAGGCATAGCCCTTTTGCGCCTTGCGGCGCGCATACAGGCTGATGAGCTCTCGGGCTATGTCTTTTACCTTTTTCTTGGTGGCTTTCTTTTGCTTGTCCCAAACCGGACTGCCCAGCTTGTGCAACGACGGCGCCGTGCCATCCTTGCCGGTGTATTTGGCAATTTTATGCAGGCTGTTCACCGACACATATAGCAGGTCATTATCGCGGTACACCAAACGAACCACTTCATGCATCACACCGTTCATTTCCATTTTTTCCAGCCCGGCAAACCGCCCAATGCCATGGTCCATGTGGGTTACAAAATCACCAGGCTTCAGACTGCGCAATTCACGCAGCGTAAGCGATGTAGATGCACTATAACGCTCGCGAGATTTGGGGCGGTAGTATTTGTCAAACAGCTGATGCTCGGTAATGAAGGCCATTTTGGCATCGGCATCCGTAAAACCCTGACTGAGTCCTGCATACACAGGCGTAAACTCCACTTGTGCCTGCAAATCGGTAAGGATGGTCTGCAGTCGCTCAATCTGCCGGTTATTTTCGCTGAAAAGCAAACTTTCAATGCCTTCCTTTTTATTCTCCCGGAGCCAATCTATCAGCAAGGTGAAATTTCGTTTGAAAATAGGCTGTGGTTGTTGCAAAAATCCTATGCGCTTTGCTTTAGCGGCCGGTATACCCAGGTAATGCAGCACAGTGTACGATTCCAGAATTCGGCCCAGCTGACCCGGCGTGAGCAAGCGATCCTTGGGATGCGGCGGTATATTTTCTGCACCTGCATCGGTCGCGGTGGCATGGTCCTGTAATGCTTTCTCCCAGCCCTTTCCCAGGTTCTCTATTTGCAAGGGAAATTCCGCACCATACACCAGCGTATCTTTTGCCAAATAATCAAAAACGGGCGTTCGGTTTTCTTCAAAACGGGAATCGTGCACATTTGGCACCAGGCTAAAATGGTCTATTTCTTTGAGCGAGAGCTGTGTATTCACATCAAAACTGCGGATACTCTCAATCTCATCGCCGTCCAATTCTATGCGAAAAGGATGCTCATGGGCAAATGAAAATAGGTCCACAATGCCTCCTCGTATACTGAATGTGCCGGGTTCAAAAACAAAATCGGTGCGCTCAAAACCGTTTTCCTGCAGAAAATCCATGAGAAACTCGAGATCCAATTGCTGCTTGCGGGCAATATCGAAGGTATTTTGTGCCAGCACCTGCTGCTCCACGGCCATTTCAGCCACCGCCGAAGTGTAGGTAATAAGAATGCGGCGGTTATTCTTTCGCAGTGCGGTAATAGTTTCAATGCGTTCCTGGGCAGATATGGCATGCTCGGTGGCCAGTTTGTAGGGTTTCAGGCAGCTATCGGGTAGAAAAAGTATATTTTCACCGGGCAGCAGGTGTTCCAGATCTGATTGAATGTAACCTGCCTGTTCCCTGTCGGGCATGATAATCAATAAGGGTTTGGGATTTGCTGCAAAAAGTGAAGCCAAAATAAGAGCCTGCCCGGATCCGCTCACGCCCTCCAGGTAAATTTGGCTTCCGGCATTTGCCAGAGCGGTTTCCAGTTCCTGCATCGGGCCGGTTTGCCCGAAATGCCGGAGAATATCTCTGGTATTCAATTTACAATGGCAAAGTTACTGCCGATTATCATGCAACATACTTTTTTCATCTGGAAACAATTCCTAAATTTCAATTACTGCATTTATTACGGGTATTGAAAATTTCATACATCTTTGTATTTCACACACATAAAAACCATATACGAGATGTTTTATATTAATTTACCAAATACATTTCCTTTTTTAAATCCATTTTTTATCCATGTTATTTCCAAGTTTGATTTGGAATTTACTTGGTTATTTTATAATTTTTTGACATGTTTAAACGCGTGGCGAGATACACCGTTAAGGAAGATATGAAAGATTTTCCGGTGGTAACCATTTTGGGCGCAAGACAAGTTGGTAAAACCACGTTGGTAAAACAAATTTTCGATGACCGCGAAAACGAATTGTTTCTGGATTTTGAAAAGGACTCGGACCGCAACCGTCTGTCTGACCCTGAGCTATTTTTAACATCACTAACCCACAAAACTGTAATTATAGACAAGGCCTAGGCTATGCCTGACATCTTTCGGATTCTCCGTCCCATCGTAGACGAACATCAGCGTCCCGGACAATTCATCCTGCTGGGAAGCTGGTAAGATTATTACTTCCTTGCCATTGCTCTTTCCGCAGCCGCAACCACATCGGATGTATCCAGGTGGTATTTGGTGAGCAACTCTTCAGGCTTACCACTTTCACCGAAGCTATCCATTACCGCAACCATTTCTATGGGTGTGGGCAGGTTTCGCGACAACAACTGCGCTATACTGTCTCCAAGTCCACCGTTTATCTGATGCTCTTCCGCCGTTACCACACAACGGGTTTTTCGGGCACTGTTAAGCACGGCTTCAGCATCCAGCGGCTTTATGGTATGTATATTGATAATTTCAGCACTGATACTTTTTTCCGCCAAAGCCTCACCGGCCTGAATGGCTTTCCAAACCAAGTGTCCGGTAGCAAAAATGCTCACATCGGTTCCTTCATTCAGCATCAATGCCTTGCCGATTTCAAACACCTGATTTTCCGGCGTAAACACAGGCCATTTTGGTCTGCCAAAGCGCAGATAAACAGGTCCATGATGTTTGGCAATGGCCAGGGTGGCAGCTTTTGTTTGGTTGTAATCACAAGGGTTTATCACCGTCATTCCGGGCAGCATTTTCATCAAACCCAAATCTTCCAGAATTTGGTGTGTTGCACCGTCTTCACCAAGGGTTAGACCTGCATGGCTGGCGCAAATTTTCACGTTCTTATCGCTGTAGGCAATACTCTGCCTAATTTGGTCATAAACCCTGCCAGTACTGAAATTGGCAAATGTGCCTGTAAACGGAATTTTGCCTCCGGTTGCAAGCCCGGCAGCCAGACCCATCATATTGGCTTCAGCAATACCCGCCTGAAAAAAGCGGTGTGGAAACTCTTTCTGAAAAGCATCCATCATCAGTGAGCCGGTTAGGTCGGCACACAGGCCAACAATGCGTTCATCGAGTCTTGCGGCCTCAAGAAGTCCGGCGCCAAACCCGCTGCGGGTGTCTTTCTGGGCGGTTATTTCAAATTTTTTCATGAATTACAAAGTCAATACGGTATTGGATCCTGTGGTTATTTTAAAGTCTGCGGTTTTGCTGTAAAGGGTTCTGGTCTCACTCTTGGCGCGGTAAACAGCTTTGTATTCACCCGGCTGCATGGTTATAAACTGCGATGTTCGGGTACCATCTATATCCGTAACCCACTCCATATTATTTTCTTTCATCACAAAGATGGAAGCAATAACATCACGACCCAGTGTGAGTTGAAGTTGACCAGGTGCCGGTATTTCAACGGTGTAAGTCTTATTTTGCATAAGCTCCACACCCGGAATGAACATGCGTGGAAGGGTCAGCAACTCAAGATCATATTTGCCTGTAAGGTATTTTTTTGTTGTCTGAAAATCCTGCGCAAACAAGGTTTCCATTTTGCCGTTTTGTCTAACAATGGCCTGCAGTCGGCCGTATTTGGTAATTCCTCCCACCTTTAGCGACAGACTACCCATGGGTGTTTCAAACGGAATTACATTATGTCTCCCGGGCTGCAACTCTACATTGCGCTTTGTAACATTGGGCAATGTATGAACCACAATATCGAATTTACGCATCGGATCCAAATAGAGTGTATCAGGAATTCCCTTACCATTCATTGTATGCACCACATTCTCCAGCACCTGTCCGCTGATAGCATCATATACTGTAATTGGAACATCGGATTCGCGTGGCTGGTTTTGGTTATCCAATAAATTGAACTGAATGGAAGTATTGTTCATTGTCTGACTTACAATAACACCGATGATTTTTCTAAACTCATCTTCGGTTTGCGCATTGTAGTATTTTCCTGCACAGGAATACGTCTGTTTAAATTTCTCTCCATCGGTACCTAATCCAATAATGAATGGCTGTAGAACAATTCCCTTTCGCTGCAGCTCTTGACTTACCGCACAGGGATCACCCGGACATTCTTCAATGCCGTCAGTAATGAGAATAATTACATTTCTGGAATTTTTGTCGGCGGGAAAATCTTTGGCGGTTGCGAGCAAACTTTGTGTAATGGAAGTAAACCCCAAAGGCTTTACCTGCCTGAGTTTTGTAATAAAGGATTTATGGTTATTAGGCGCAAAAGGCACTTCCAGTTTTGTGTCGTAGCAGTCGCGCATGGTAATGGGTTTTCCATGTCCAAATACCCGCAGCCCTACTTCGCAATTTTCCACAAACCGAAGGCTATCTACAATGCGGCTAATAAGAGTTACACTCACAGCCCAGCGATTGGTTTTACCCATCTCAGCCACCATGGATCCGCTGGCATCGAGCAAAAAAAGAATACGTGTTTTTTTGCCCGGAAAAGCATTCTGAAGCTGTCCGTTAACTGTTCCTGCAAAACATGCAGCAAGCAGTAATATCCATGGTTTTAGGTATTTCATTTAAAAATCTCCCAGTTCGGTTACGGGGAGCTGCGACATGGCATTTTCAAACTGTTCGGCATTAGGGGCTTTCCCATGCCAAGCATGGGTTCCCATCATAAAATCAACGCCTTGCCCCATTTCTGTTTTCATGATGATAACAACTGGTTTGTCTTGACCCATTTTTGCCTGTGCCAGAGGTACCACCGTCAAAATTTCATCCATGTTGTTTCCGTCCATGTGCATGACTTCCCAGCCAAACGCTGCAAACTTGCTGCCAATCTCACGAAAGCCCATAATTTCTTCCGTTGATCCATCAATTTGCTGACTATTGAAATCAACCGCCACAAGCATATTATCCAGTTTATTGTGAGCCGCATACATTACCGCTTCCCAGATTTGGCCTTCCTGCAACTCACCATCACCGGTTACAACATAAACGGTGCGGTTGTCATTATTTAGTTTTTTTGAGAGTGAAATTCCTGCAGCAACGCTCAACCCCTGCCCCAAACTACCTGTTGCAACCCTTATTCCTGGCAAATCCTCATGTGTGGCTGGGTGCCCCTGTAAGCGGGAATTTAGAAGACGAAAGGTATTTAACTCGGAAACCGGAAAATATCCTGAACGAGCCAGCACACTGTAATAAACAGGCGAAACGTGTCCGTTACTAAGAATGAAAACATCCTCATTCTCGGCTTCCATGCTGAAAGCAGACGGATTGTGCTTCATAATGTGAAAAAACAAAGCAGTGAAGTAATCTGCCAAACCCAGAGACCCGCCCGGATGGCCGCTTTGAACATTGTAAACCTGACGCAGAACATCCCTGCGCACTTGCGTTGCCATCATCTGAAGCTGTTTTGAGTCCATAATTGTTTGAGGGGTTTCCACAATGCAAAATTGCTGGCCGAAAGCTTATGTCTATAAACAAGTTTTCAAGAGAATGCTGCCGTAAAATAAACAATAACAATTTTAACATGGATTTACATTTATTTTCGCAGATACAATGAAATCACAATTGTGGATATTGTCAGCGGTATTAACGGGTTTTTATTGCTCCGGAAAAGCCTTTTCAGAGGGGAAAAAACCCAATATCAAAACGCAAGACAAACCGTGGCTGCTTGTCACCACATTTAACCATTATTACGATTCGGCCAACACTGCAGAACTAAGACAGGGAAAGGGATTTCTATATAAACTAAAAGGCAGCGACACAAAGCTACAGGCACGATGGCTGGGTGAATTTAAACCGTTCAAAACCGTTACTATTTCAGAGTTTATAAAATCGCCCCAAAAAGGGTTCATGTTTTTGCCCATTGACAGCCTGAATGGCCTACTTAAAGTGGTGATAACAGATTCCGTTGACTTTTTTGAAACACCGCAGAAGTGGCGTTTTATTGAAAAAGGACAAATACCGTTTGATTATAAAAAACAGATTAGCCTAATAAGCATCACAGGCGTAACCGCTATAACCCGCGCCATGGGTATCGTGGCAGATAATCAGGGCATTGATTTTCTTACCGAAAACCTAAAACCATGGTTCTCTAAAACGGATGTTATGCATATAAGCAATGAAGTAAGTTTTACCCCGGATTGTATTTTCCCTCGCGGGGGAACCAAATTCTGCAGTAAAAAAGAGCATTTCAAGGCCATTACAGATCTGGGATGCGATATTATTGAACTTACCGGCAACCATAACCGTGACCACGGAATGGATGCTTTTGTTAAAACCTATGAGTGGTACACTGAGCAAGGAATTAAACCGTTTGGTGGCGGACGCAATGCAAAAGAGGCAAATCAGCCAGCTATTGTAACATTAAAAGACAGTACCCGTATAGGTTTCATTGGCTTTAATGAACTATGCCCCCTGGGCGAGTGTGCCGGTGAAAAAGAGCCGGGGGCTAATCGCTGGGACAGCGCCAAAGCACGAAAGGTTATTGGTGATATGAAAACCAGATTAAAATGCAATTTTGTTATTGTCAGCATGCAATTTGGTGAAATTGACGCCTACACACCATCAGCTACACAAAGTGTTATCTGCAAACAAATTATAGATTTCGGTGCTGATATGCTTTATGGTTCACAAGCACACCAAATTCAACAGGTAACTTTTTATAAAAACAAACCCATTTATTACGGCTTAGGCAATTTCCTGTTTGATCAGATTCATCGAATCGGAGTTAGACAAGCCTTTTTTCTTCAAAATTATTTTTTTAAAGGAAAATTAATCGCTACCAAGCCCGTGTTCACCTTCATGTCAGACATCAGGCAACCTGGCATTGCCAATGAAAAACAAGAGTGGGAAATGAAAAAACTGGTATATCCGTAAAGTTATTCAAATTCAGATCCAATTAACAAATCTTACCCCCTGATTTTATTTGCAAAACCGCACTAAATTCAGTATATTCGCGGGTTCAAATGGTTCGTTTAGCATTTATCATTCCAATCCTGCTGCTGCTGGCTGCCTGCAGCGATTACGGAAAAATATATAAATCGAAAAATGCAACCCTAAAATACAATAAAGCTGTGCAGCTTTACATGAAAAAAGATTTTGCCAGGGCACTGCCGTTATTTGAGCAACTTAGAGACATTTACGGAAGGGCGACAGATAGCCTGGAACAGGTTTATTTCTACACCGCATACAGCCATTATGGATTGGGTGATTATGAATTTGCCAGCATGTTTTTCAAGGATTTTACAGAAAATTTTACCACGAGTAAACGCAGTGTTGAGTGTGCCTATATGGCAGTTTATTGCGATTACATGGATATTGGCTCCCACGATCTGGATCAGAGCCAAACGCTGAAAACCATTGGCGGACTCCAAACATTTATCAATTATTACCCTGAAAGTGAATATGCTCAGCGCTGCAACAACCATATTGATGACCTCAGGCGCAAACTACAGCAAAAGGAATATGACCACGTAAAACAGTATTTTCACATGGGCGATTTCAGGGCTGCTGTTAATTCAGCCAAAAACACACTGAAACTCTATCCTGATATGGAAAAGAAAGAAGAATTGGAGTTCCTGATTGTGAAAGCGCAGTTTAATTACGCAGCTAACAGCATTGAAAAAAAGCGCCTGGAACGCTATAAAGAAGTACTCGAATACTATCAGGACTATGTATACAGCAATGGCAGCAAAGGTGAAAATGCCAGAGAAGCTGAATCACTAAATGAAAAAGCCAAAGACGCCATAGAAAAATTAAAAACATTATTATGAACCAACCTATATCACGCAATGCGGAAACCCGCGACCTCAGAAATTTCGATTCAGAAACTGAAAACGTTTATCTGTCTGCCGTTATCATTTCAAAACGTGCAAACCAAATTGCAGAACGTCAGAAAGAAGAACTGCGCAATCGTCTGGAGCCCTTCGTGAATGACACCGACAACCTGGAGGAAATTCAGGAAAATCGCGAGCAAATAGAGATTTCGCTGATGTACGAAAGACAGCCCAAGCCCACCCTGCTTGCCACACAGGAGTTTGCCGAAGGCAAAACTTACTGGCGCATGCCCGATGCCAACACCGGTAAATAAACCGCTGAAAATCATTCTTGGGGTTACCGGTGGTATTGCCGCCTATAAAATCCCCATGTTGCTTAGGCTGCTCAAAAAAGCAGATGCCGATGTTCAGGTTATTATGACCCCGTCTGCAGAACGCTTTGTAACACCCGAAACCCTTTCTGTACTATCAGAGAAGCAGGTTCTATGCGATTTTTTCGATCCTGCAACCGGCATGTGGAACAACCATGTTGATCTTGGTTTGTGGGCGGATGCTATTTTAATTGCACCCGCCACAGCCACAACCATAGGTAAGATGGTTCATGGCATTGCCGATAATCTATTGCTTGCTACCCATTTGTCAGCGCGTTGTCCTGTGATAATAGCTCCTGCCATGGATCTGGATATGTATGCACATGAATCTGTCACCGAGAATTTAAAAACCCTTGAATCCAGGGGTGTGCATATTATTCCTGCCGAAGACGGGCCCCTGGCAAGTGGACTTTCCGGACCCGGCAGGTTGCCCGAACCTGAAACCTTGTTTGCCGAATTTATGAAAATCATGAATCCGGAATTGCCCCTGAAAGGCAAGAATATTATGGTAAGTGCAGGGCCAACCTTCGAACCTATTGACCCTGTGCGGTTTATTGGCAACCACTCAAGTGGAAAAATGGGCTACGCAATTGCAGATGCTTTTGCCAAAAAAGGCGCCAATGTGACGCTGGTTTCCGGGCCAGTCTCACTGCAAACACCCAAGAATGTTAGCCGTATAGATGTGCAGACGGCCGAAGAAATGCGGGAGGCTTGCCTAAAAGAATCCACCAATGTCGATATCATTGTTATGGCAGCTGCCGTTGCCGATTACAAAGTTGAAACCCGGGCGCAACTGAAAATTAAAAAAGAAGAGGATTTAACCCTTAGTCTGGTCAAAAACCCTGATATTCTTCAGGAATTAGGCAAAGCAAAAACTTCCTCACAGACACTGATAGGTTTTGCTCTAGAGACCAACAATGGGTATGATTATGCCAAAGATAAAGTTGTGCGTAAAAATCTTGATTTCATTGTTCTGAATTCACTGGCAGACGAAGGTGCTGGCTTTGGCCATGACACCAATAAAGTGTATTTGTTTGATAAAACGGGCAGTGAAAAGGCTTATCCACTTATGTCCAAAAAAATGGTAGCCGACATCATTGTAAAACAAGCCATTTCTTATCACTTTTCAGGTAATTTTGCAGATATATGAAAAGATTTGGCCTGATAATTTGTGTTTTCACTTTTCTGGTATCTAAGGTAAATGCCCAGGAAATAAAGGCCAATGTGCAGGTGATTGCGCCCAGTCTTCAACTCACCAACAAGCAGATTCTTACTACCCTTCAAAATTCTATTCAGCAGTTCATCAATACCCGTAAATGGACAGATGACGTATTTGAAGCCAGGGAAAAAATTGAGATGTCTCTTTTTTTTGAGGTGAAAAAGCTAAACAATGCCTCCGATTTTGTGGCTACACTGCAGGTTCAAAGCACCCGCCCTGTTTTCGGTAGCAATTATAAATCTACAGTTTTCTCTTTCAATGATGAAGACATTGCTTTTGTTTACAGAGAATTTGAACCTTTGGATTACCAGGAAAATCAAAATGTAAATGACCTAACCAGTCTGCTTGCTTTCTATGTGTATATGGCTTTGGGATACGATTATGACAGTTTTGGAGAATTGGGTGGCACCCCATTTTATCAGAAAGCCCAAAATATTGGCGGACTTATGCAAGGCAAACCCGGATGGAACCAGGGTGATGGCAAAGGTCAACGAAATCGATTCAACCTGATTGACGGAGTAAATAATAACAGGTTTTTAGCCGCGAGGAAACTCACCTACCTGTATCATAGAAAAGGTATAGACAGAATGGCTGAAAACACCGATCTGGCCAGGGCCGAAATTACATCCTCAATAAAAAGTCTTGAAGAATTATTTACCCTGAGTCCCAATAATCTTATGTCCCGGGTTTTCTTCTCTACCAAATGGCCTGAAATAGTGGAAATTTACAAACCCGCTCCGGTTACAGAGAAAAACAACATTCTTGAGCTGCTGCGCAAAATGGACAGCCAAAACAGCAATCGTTACGAAAAAATCAAAGCGTGATTTGCATTACCCAAAACATTGCCGGCTCATTACAAGATTTTTTAATCCAAACTTCTCCCGATAAAATTTTTCTGCTCTGCGATTCCGATACAAGTAGGTTTTGCATACCACTTATTTCTAATGTAACATTAGACCATATAATTGAAGTTCCTGCAGGGGATTCAGCCAAAACACTTCAAGTATGTGATAGTATTTGGAATGAACTGGCTGAACAAGGAGCCACTCGTCAATCCTTATTGATTTGCCTTGGAGGCGGGAGCATCACTGATTTGGGCGGATTTATTGCAGCAACCTATCAGCGGGGAATTACTGCTTGCTATGTACCCACTACCCTTTTATGCATGGTGGATGCAGGAATCGGTGGCAAAAACGGCATTAACCTGGGTGGACTTAAAAATTATATTGGCACATTTAGGTTGCCAATGGCAATTATTATAGACCCCAACTTTCTGAAAACACTGCCTGAAAATGAGTGGTTAAATGGCAAAGCTGAAATAATAAAGCATTCCCTCCTATCAGGAAATGGATGGAGTGAATTGAGCCTGCTGGGTTTTCCAGAAAACAATGATATTCAAGGCTGGAAAAAGATTATAGAATCCAACTCAAGTTACAAACAAGAAATAATCACCGCAGATTTTACGGAGAATAACATCCGGGCAAGGCTCAATTTCGGACATACCGCTGCCCACGCTCTTGAATATCTGTATTCAAAAAAAGGCCAAATCTTACCGCATGGAAAGGCTGTAGCCGCTGGGATGATCGTTGAAACCATGGCCGCAGAAGCATTTCAGATCTGTAAACCGGAACTTACCAATGAAATTAAAACACTGATTTTCACCATGTTTGACCATGTGGTTTTCAATGAAGATGATATTGAGATTCTGAATATTGCAGCTTCAAAAGACAAAAAGTCACACAGCAGAGACATAGTTTGCAGCTTCATTTCTGCACCCGGACAACCTTGTAACCCCACCGGCATTTCGGAAAGTGACATGACAAAGGCATGGATGCGCTACCTACATGAAACTGTATAAAAAAGCCTCCCCGCCTGCGGTTACAACCATCAGACTTCCTGGCTCCAAAAGCATATCACACCGCGCTTTGATAGCCTCGGATTTATGTGGCATGCCGATTGAAAACATTCAAGGCTTGTCTGATTGCAACGATACCCAATATTTGCTGCGCGCCCTTCATAATCAACAGCAGGAAACACATGATTTTGGTGATGGTGCCACTCCTCTGCATTTCTTTATGGCACTGGCTGCCGCTAAAAATAAATCCTGCATTTTGACAGGCTCAGAAAGGCTTATGCAGCGCCCACACGGAGATTTGATAGAACTTCTGGGGCAATGTGGCACAATCATCAAACAAACTCCGCAGGGAATCATTATTGAAAAAGGGATACTGTCATTCCAGACGATTACTGCAGATACATCCAAAAGCAGCCAACATATCTCTGCAATGATGCTGGTGGCACCGCTTATTCCGGGTCAAAAAGAAATATTGCTAACGGGCAAACCCACATCATTTCCTTACATAAAGCTTACGGCAGATATTCTAAAGTTATTTGGTGTTCAGACAACTGTGAGCGAACAAAAAATCATTGTAGAAGAAGGTGTTTTTAAAGCACCTACTGTCCTAAACATAGAGCCCGATTGGTCATCTGCCGCCTTTTTCTATTCGTTTGTTGCCTGTCAGCAAGGAACAAGCATATTGTTTAAAGGATTAAAGTTGCAAAGTTTTCAGGGTGATTCTGCAATTGCTTCATTCTATAAAGATCTGGGTGTTTCCACTGAACAAACTGCAGAGGGGGCTCTGATAAGCCGTAACGGACAAGTTAATACCCACCCGGTTTTTAATTTACGCCATCACCCTGATTGTGCACCTGCATTGCTGGCAGCATGCGCCTATTTGCGCATTGAAGCCGTTTTCTCAGGCCTGGAGAACTTGACGGCTAAGGAAAGTGACCGGCTTCAGGTAATGAAAGACAACCTGCAAGCGGCAGGAATATCCATTGTGGGCGATAATGGCACTTACAGGCTGATTTACGATAACCCGGCTTACACAACCGAATTGCATATTCAAACACATAACGATCACCGCATTGCTATGGCCATGGCTGTTTTTGGCTTGAAATACAGTGTTATTATTGACAATGAGAATTGCGTTAACAAATCTTTTCCTTGTTTTTGGCAGCAATGGGGACATTGGTTCCATACAGACCATTAATTTTGCAGCACATGGCCTCTAATTCTATCGGAAATATATTTAAAGTAAGCAGCTTCGGTGAGAGCCATGGTAAAGGAATTGGCGTTTTAATCGATGGAGTTCCTGCAGGAATTGTTGTAGATGAAACTTTTGTCAGATCAGCTTTGCAGCGCAGGAGACCAGGGCAGAGTGCCCTGACAACCCAGCGTAATGAATATGACCAATTTAAAATTCTGTCAGGCGTATTTGAAAACAAAACCCTGGGCAGTCCGGTTTGCATCTGGATTCCTAACGAAGACCACAACCCGGCAGATTACGCAGACCTAAAAAACATATACAGAC
>VHBA01000042.1 GCA_016872175.1 Sphingomonadales bacterium
AACGCATGGCAACCGCGCCCTAACTTCTGACTCTGCACTTCTAACTTTTAACTCAAAGGCAGGATTACTCGTTCGCTGCTCTCACTCGTGATCACGGTGGGGGGTGGCTTCAAACACAAAAGCCCCGAATTCAGGGCTTTTGGGTTTGGCGGAGAGGGCGGGATTTGAACCCGCGATAGGCTTTTGACCTATACACACTTTCCAGGCGTGCTCCTTCAACCACTCGGACACCTCTCCCTGGGGCTGCAAAATTACTACATTTGTGGTAACACCACGCATCAAAATGAATATCTGTCAACCTTTTTCAGGACGGGACAAACAATTAAACCAATAAACAATTAAACGATTAAACCACCCCAAACAACCGCTTCGCATTCTCCGTCGTTACCCTGCCAATTTCAGCCAGCCCCTGCCCTCTTAATTCGGCCAGAAAGGACGCCACATGATAAACATAGCCCGGCTCGTTGCGCTTGCCCCTGTGTGGCACCGGCGGCAAATACGGCGAGTCAGTTTCCAAAATAATATGCTCCAGATCTATGTGCTTTACCACTTCGGCAATGCCGGCATTTTTGTAGGTTAAAACCCCGCCAATTCCCAGCATCATATTCAATTTGATGGCGCGCCTGGCCTGCTCCATACTGCCACTGAAACAATGCAGTACGCCCCGTAAATTGGTACATTTGTATTCGGCCAATACATCCAACGTTTTATCGGTGCTGTCGCGGGTGTGAAGCACCACTGGCAAATCACGTTCAATCGCAAATTCTATCTGCCGCTTCAATGCCAACACCTGCCTGTCCAGCGTGGTTTTATCCCAGTATAAATCCAGCCCTATTTCGCCTACGGCAATATATTTTCTTTTGTCAAACCAAGCAAGCAATCTATCCAGTTCCTGCTCCCAATCATCTTCCACATCACAGGGATGCAAGCCCATCATGGGAATGCAATAGCCGGGATAGGTATCTGCCAGATGGTGCAAACGATCCACCGTTTCTTCATCCACGTTCGGCATTAAAATCTGCTGAACGCCCTGCCTTTTCGCCGACTGAATCACCTCATCCAAATCTGCATCGAAATGCTTCAAATACAAATGACAATGCGTATCTATTAAGCTCACCATTTGATTTTCTCCTTGTTCAGAAAGGAATCTATTCCCTTCACGCAATCGGCGCTGCCACGGGCCTCCGCATTGAGCGAGGCGGCATATTCCAGGGCTTCATCCATGGGCATTCCGGGCAGTTTGCGCAGCAATTGCTTGATATAACTTACCGAGCCGCCGGAAACGGTATCACAAAGCTGTTCGGCAAAGGCCGAAACTTCCTGTGCAATGTGGTCATCGGAAACGACTTTGTTTACAAGTCCGAGTGCATGGGCTTCTTCAGCCGCAATTACTTTTCCGGTGAGCAGCAGTTCACGCATGTGGTGGCCTGCAATTCTGTATTGCAAATACACCGCCACCAAGGCCGGCACAAATCCGATTTTGCTTTCTGTATAGCCAAACGTAGCTTCGGGTGTGGCATAACAAAAATCACAAAGGGTGGCCAATCCGCAACCACCCGCCAGCGCCGGACCTTCTACCTGTGAAATAAACACCTTGTTGCCGCGATGAATCAAATCAAACAAATCGCGCAGGCGGCGTGAATCTGCCAGGTTCTCCTCGCGGCTAAAATGCCTAAGTTCCTGCAAATACGCCAGATCGGCGCCTGCACAAAATGGTTTATCGGCCGATTTTAACACAATCACTTTCACGGCATCATCGTGCAGCAGGTTTTGTATGGCAGCGGTAAGTTCGCCCACCAGCTGCGGACTCAGTGCATTGCGCTTTTCGGGGCGGTTGAGCACCACATAACCCACGCGGTTTTTAATTTCGGTTATAACCAGTTCCACAGCACAAAGGTAATTAACCCCACCCGATTCCGTTACAAGCCCGCATCATGACCCGGCCGCAGAAAATCGCCTTTCAGCAAAACCACATTTTTCCCTTCCAAAAAACGCCGGTATGACTGCCTGGAAAAATTCTGTGCAGGCATCAATGCCGAGGTATCGGGCAGCCACAAAAGGTTGGCAACAGGCTTGTGTCCGTTATACAGACAACTGCTGTGCGCAGCATGTCTCCACATCTTATTTTCGGGTAACATCAAAGAATCGCCGGGTGTAAAAAAGTGCCAGTGAATGCTGCTGATTCGGTGTGCATTTTCATAGTTGCGCATCAACTGACGCAAGGTATCGGCCCTGCCTTCTGTAACAGGCGAAGAAAGCACATCCAGCCGTTGCCCTGATTTCACCACGGCGGCCATCACGCCCCGGTTTTCAAACACGATCACTTCGTTTGTTTGCTCTTCCCATAACCGGCAAGTAGTTCGCCTGCCAAAATACGCCACCAGTGCCAGTCCCAGCCATAGGCTGTTGCGAGCCGAAAATCCTACAAAAAATGCATACCCAAAAACCATGACCATTAGAAATACAAGCACCATATCCCAGGCATCAAAACCAAATCCGGTGTAGGAAGCACCGGGGATTTTAGCCATAAACCGCGCAGGAACCATCAGCACATCCAGTGCACAAGAAGTAAACCAGGCAAGAAATACACCCACGTAAGGCACCCAACTGAACATCACCACCGCAATGCCCATAAAGATGACAATGGTACTGACGGGAACAATAAACACATTGGCAGGAATAAACAGCAATGGAAAGCTTTTAAACACAAACAACGTAACCGGCAAAGTGCCCAGCGTGGCCGAAATACTGACCAGCGAAAGCTGCCAGGCACCGCGCAGAATGCGATTTTTAGGCTCGTACTTTTCGTTTAGCAACGGATAAAAAAACAAGATGCCCAGCACCGCCAGATATGAAAGCTGAAAACCCACATCCAGCAGGTCGTGTGGCGATATGAGCAGCTGAATGTATGCCGCGGCAAACAGCGAATTATAGGTATTGCCCCTGGCGCCCAGAAAGGTGCGTCCGGCCTCCATGATGCTGAACATGAGCGTAGCGCGAACAACAGACGCAGACAAGCCCGTGAGCACCGCATAGGCCCACAGAAAAACCAGCACGCTCACGCCCTGCCAGAATTTGAGCCGTCCAGGCCGCAGCGAACCCGTAAACAAAAACAGCAGCGCCATGTAAATCAATCCCACGTGCATGCCCGAAACCGCCAGCACATGGATGGTTCCCGTAATGCTGAATGCCTTTAAATCTTCCTCCGCAATATCTGCTTTGTAACCCAGCAACAACGACGACATTAAAGCCGCTTTCTCGGGGGAAAAATGTTTTTGCAAAACCCTGTTAATGGCCGTCACTCCGGCATGGGAAGCCCTTATCAGCGGATTGGGAGAGGCATCCACTTTTTGATAACTGCCTTGGGTTAAATACGCCTGAAAAGTAACCTGCGATGGTCTTACCACTTTCCGAAATGAGAATGCCTCGGGAAAAGCCGCATCCGGTATGGGGGTGAGCACTTTGGGAATGAGGATTACATCGCCATATTGCAGTGAGGTTCCGGCAGGATTGCTCTTTTGGGGCCAGTAAAGCAGTATTTTACCGTTGGCGCCCTGCGAATTTCCCGCACTGTCCGTTGCCTGCAAAACCTCTGCCATGGCGCGTTGCGAGGCCGTTCTTTGTTGCAACGGCTCGGTAATCCTTACATAAAAATATCGGATATCTTTATTTTTTACATTCCCGATATTTTCTGATTTAAAATTATGCGCTCGACCAAGGGTAAGTGTGTAACCCAGCAGCAGATTGAGGACCAGCAGCAACGGCAGTCTCAGCTTCAGTAAACGGGGCTGCGGCTTTTTTATCAGCAGCAAAGCACCGACAACGGCAAGCAGCAGCAGTGCTAAAAATAAAGGTATCAGTAAACGAATATCCGGCAAAGCCAGCCCCAGCCCTACCCCAAAACCCAGCGGCAGCAGCAACCTGATAAAGGGAAATGCGCCCGGATTCATAGCATCTATTAATTAACAGGAACGCTGCAGCAGACGCTTAAACTCCATCGCAGATTCCTGGCGGCGCTGCCAGTTTTTTTCGTTGTAATGCTTGTCGAATATCTCCATGGCATGTGCCGTATCGCGGCTATAGCCCATTTCATCCAGAAACTCCATAAACAACTCTGTGTTTCCGCCAAAAAGCTGGTTGATATATTCAAAACGACGGGTAAAGGAAATTTGTGAGGCAATTTGCTCTGAAGTAATGCGTGGCGGCTTGAAATCATGCTGCTCCTGCAATTCTTCGGAGGGTTCGTGGGTATCAATTTGTCCGTCGAGTGGTAACTCAGTTTGAATGGGCTCTTCAACAGGGTTTTGTGTAGGTTCAGGTTCAGGTTCAGGCTCGGGTTCTGGTTCCGGTTCTGGTTCTACCGGCGCATCAACAATCACTTCCGCAACCGGTGGAGAAACAGCAACAGGCTCGGGTATAATTTCGGGTTCCGGCTCTACCATCAAGGGTTCTATGGAAACCGGCTCCGTTATTTCTTCTTCTATGATCGCAGTTTCTAATACCTCAACTACTTCCTGCATAACGATTTCAGGGTCGGGCTTAACTTCCTCAATTGCAGGATCAGGAGTCGGTATTACTGCAGGCTCAATTTCCACATTAGCCTGCGTAGCAAGATCACTATTGATGTACAATTCGGCAGCCAGTGAACGAATTTTCAACAAATCTTCATGGCGTAACAAGATTTTGTTTTCCGTTTGTTCGGGTTGGTTTAATATTGCCAGTTCATTAAGAATTAATCGGATTTTTTCTGAAACTTTGTTTTCCATATAGATGCGGCAGCAATTTACAACAAACCTCGCGATTGTATGAGTGATTTTACGATAATCTATGGCAGTATGTTTTCGGGCAAAACTACCCGGCTGATTGAGGAATACAACCAAAGTCCGCTACCGGAAACGGAAAAAATTGCCATCAAACCCCTGCTCGACAACCGCTATGCAGCCCACCGCATAAGCAGCCACGGAGGTTTACAACTACCCGGCCACAGGGTTTCCAAGGCCGAAGAAATCTACCCCATTTGTTCAGACAACATCAAAGAAGTTTACATCGATGAAATTCAGTTTCTGGGCAAAAGCATTCCCGATGTGGTATTGGGAATTCTTATGCAAGGAATAAAGGTTGTTGCTTCCGGACTGGACCGCGATTATTTGGGCAGGCCTTTCGGCGAAATGCCCCGACTGATGCGCATGGCAAACCAAAAAATACAGTTGCAGGCCAAGTGTTTTGTTTGCGGCAAGGCATCACACTACACATACCGAACTTCTGGCGGTGATGATTTGGTTCTGGTGGGCCATACAGACATGTACGAATCTCGCTGTAAAACCCATTGGGAAGAAGGAATGGGGCATCCCCTACCCGAGTGGTAAAAAAGCCAACGGCAGCAGCGCATCCAGCCACCAGCGATAGGTATTTTGCCTGAATTTAGCTTCATTTACCATTATAATAATCGATAAACATGCATAAATCGAAAGTCCAAATCCACCATGTAAGTACAAATTCCATTGCATAATTGTTCCTGCAATGGCAACAATAACAAGCCCTACCAAAAGGGATTTTTTTTTGAAGCCGTTATTAAAAAGATTGGCATTGCCAAGTTCTGCATCCTTGTTTCGCTCCATGTAAGCAAATACCAGCACGTTAACCCAACACAATAGCGGCGCAATCAGGGTCTTACCATGCAACGACGGAAACGAAATGGCAAAACCTACACCCAGCGCAATGAGCAGGCTTTTCAAAATCAAAAAACCTTTGGCTGTTTTGGTCCGCAATAAAATATAGAGCAACCCTATTGCCGATGTCGGATAAAACCTTAACATGAAATTGCCCAGGCTTTCCATAAATCCGAAGTAAAAAAGTAATACGCCAAAAGCCAATACAGACAAGGCACAGAGCAACAGGCAGATTTTCAAATAATGACTGAATGATTCCGTGCGAAACCTGCGTGCATCCAAACCATGATCCAGGGCATAATATGCGAGGGTCGCCAGAAAAAGCAGGAGTGAATTGTTATCAAACCGTCCTTGCAGTAAGTAACATAGTGCTACGGCCCAGGCCGTAATAAAAATACCGATGATTTCGGTTAACGGGTAAAAATGCCGAAATTTAGTTTTTGAGTGCAACAATGGAACCTAAGCCGGGAATGGCCCTGCGCAGTGTTTCTTCAATACCGGCCGTCATGGTCATTTCGCTCATTTCGCATGAACTGCAGGCACCTGTTAATCTCAACACCACGTTGCCTTCACCTTTCACTTCCACCAATTCCACATTGCCACCATCAGCTTGTAAATAAGGCCTGATGCTATTTAGCGCCTCTTCAATACGGTTATTCAGGGTATCTGTATCAGTCATGGGGTTGTTTTACAAAAATACTAAACAGATGTTGAATTTACAATACTCACCCTTCGGGCAACCTCAGCCGCCAATGCCAAATAGGGCTTGAACACGTCAGATTCCGCATTGATGCGGCCTTCATCTGCCATGGCCATATAATCCTGAATCAGTGGCAGTTCTCCCAGAAAATCAATGCCGGTTTCTTCAGCCAGTTTTTTGCCTCCGCCTTGACCAAATATATAGTACTTCTTATCCGGCATATCGTCGGGTACAAAGTATGACATGTTCTCCACCACACCCAATATGGGCTTGGCTATAGAAGGCATTTTAAACATTGACACGGCACGTCTGGCATCGGCCATGGCTACTTCCTGTGGAGTGGTTACCAGCACCAGCCCAGTAAGCGGCACCATCTGGCTCAGCGTAATCTGTACATCGCCCGTACCTGGAGGTAAATCAATAATCAGGTAATCTAGTTCGCCCCATTCCGTATCGTTCACAAACTGCCTGAAAGCACTGCTGATCATGGGTCCGCGCCAAACAATGGCCTGATCTGGTGCCGCCATAAACCCGATACTCAGCAATTTGATACCTTGTTTTTCAATAGGAACAATCCATTGCTTACCATCGCGCTGAACCATGGGCTGTGCTTCTTTTACACCAAACATGGTAGGAATGGATGGGCCGTATATATCGGCGTCCAGCAAACCCACGCTGGCTCCCGATTGTCTGAGTGCCAGCGCCAGCGAAACGGCCACTGTGCTCTTCCCCACGCCACCCTTACCACTGCCTACGGCAATTACGTTTTTCACACCGGGCAAAACGGTGTCTTCACTGCGGGTACTGCTTACCTGACTTGTCACTTTGATTTCAACAGCAATATTTGGGTCCACCATCATGCGAATGGCGGTTTTGCAGGCGTTCACCATCATGTCTTTCATCGGACATGCAGGTGTGGTAAGCACAAGGTCAAATGAAATTGTATCGGCAATCTTCAATTGCTGAATCATGCCCAGTGTTACCAGGTCTTTTTTCAGGTCAGGATCGTCAACATGGCTCAGTGCAGCCAGCACTTTTTCTTCGGTAATCATGATTTTTTCTTAAAAACACCAACCATCTTGCGAAAAAAACGTTTTTCAAATTCCCAGAAAAAACGGAATTGCCCGAAAATGGCGCCGTACATCAGTAAAATAACATTGTAAAAAGGCAATATCAGCCAGTAATAACTATAGGTAAACCATTTTTCATTGGCCCAGTCAAATTCTGATTTCAGAAAACGCCTTAACAGCATTACCGTGGTTCCCGTTAGGGCAAAAACACATAAAATAATCCAAACTTTTCCTGCGGAATTTACATTCCAGCGCCGCTTCAGGTTTTCAATCCATGACACAGTGCAAAGGTAATCGTTATTTGGTGCTAACCCTCAACGCATCAGGTAAATTACACCTACCTGTTCTTTGAAGGAAGCATCGCCTTTGGTGGCCCTCAACTTTAGCTCTTCACCACCATCCTTCACCATCACCTTATAAAAATAGGTACCGTTGCCCAGTTTATCGCCAAATTGATCGGTTCCATCCCAGGTCCAGTCGGTAATATTATTGCCGATGCGAAGATTTCCCAGTTCCTCCTTGCTCACTTCCTTCACCACACGGCCTTCCACGTTCATTATTTTAACCCGAATTTCTTCCGGAATTCTGGTTCCCGTGAGGGTAAAGACAAACCGCATTTTACTGGTAAATGGATTGGGATAGGGATAAAAACGGGTAACGGTTTGTTCACGCACAACATTAAAACTGATCTCATAATCATTGCTTCCTGCCTGATTGCCCGAATAATCCCAGCTTTGTACTTTCAATATATAATTGCCATCGGACAGATCTACAGGACGATATTCCATGCGTGCACGGTTCTGATTGTTTTTGGCCGGCGTGTAAACCAGCTCAGCGCCACTCACCAGTTCAAAACTCGACGACCCCGGCTTTTTAATAAACAGAATCATTTTTTGCGAATCGGATTGAAGCAAATGCTTGTTCTCGTCTTTACTGCTCACCAGAATAAACGGCGAGGGACTCACAATTTCTCCATTCATGATGTGTTTACCATCAAACGTCACATCCAGCAAGGGATTAACAATATCTTTTTGCACATAAAAATTGAGGATAGCTGCATTATTCGCCATGCTCAGCTCAGGCTGTTTAAAACCGGGGTTAAACGCAATTTGAAGTGCATAAGGCCCGCTTAAACCCAGTGTTGGCAGTGTTTTACGAAATTCAAGTAACGAATCGGGGCTCAATGCCTTGAATTTCATTTTCCCTGCTTTAACCTCAACCCGGGTGATTTTGTGGTATATTTTATATTCCAAATCAATGCTATCCCTAAAATTCACCTTGCTAATGTTTTTAAAAGGGATTACCACTCGGAATGTATCGCCTTCGTACAAGGTATCATTATAGAATTTATATCCTGCCAAAGGCGAAGGAAAAATACTGCCTTCAGGAACGGGAGCATGTGTTACACGCCAGTGGAGCAAGTTTGGGGATGTATTGCCGGCATCATCAGAAAACTGACCCTTTAAGTAAATATACTTGTATTTTTGGGTATTGACCGAATTGAGGTTTTGTTGTGTTACTGCAGTGCCTGGAATTAGCAATTGTTCTGTCCCTCCTGTATCGACGCCGTAAACAGCCATTGTAAACGCATCATTTTCAACCTTATCAACTTTGGTAATCACCGGCCTTGCGTATAATTCGCCAAACTTATCTGTTGGTCCGATGCGTTCACTTTTCATAAATCCGTTGTTTCCGTCACCAATCATATCCGCTTCAATTCCCACATAGGCGGCAACAGAGCCAAACGTATGTTTTTCCTGAGCAGTTCCCGGCTTGCTTCCCTTTTTACCCAAGCACACCCACATGGCATCAGCAGTGCGGTATTGGGTGCTGTCAAAAATATTACTGCCAATAAGGTTTAATGCTTGAAGCACTTCCGGCTTCCATGTATTGGCGAAATTTTGCCTGCGGCTGAAAATGGTCACATAATTACTGTCGGGCAGGGCATTGATAAAATTGATAAACTTATCCTGCTCATCATTAATATTCATCTGAAAAGCATAATACAGCTGCTCATCAGAACTGTGCCCAAATGCAGTCCAAAGCGATCCTGGCCAGCAATCTGGCCAAACCTTTGAGGGATCTACCGCTTCGCGCAACAGTTTTTTGCCGTTCCACGGGATAGCTACCAGACCTTCCTTACAAACGCCCCAGTTCATGTCTTGTCCGCCAAATCCCCCTTCTTTCACGCCTTTATTTGGATGATAAAAATATTGGCAGTCTATATAAATCTTTTTTAGAACCTTTTTGAATTTCAGACTTTTGGAAGTTGAATCGGTTCTCATATCAACTAATTCATTCTTAGAAACCGGATCCGTATACTGCCAGTGCACATTTTGCATCCAGCCATCAGTATGCTTTTTTATGTAGGTAAAAGAACCTGTCTGCCAGCTGCCGCCTTCATTCACTGAAGTGCTTAAACGGGCTCTCCAGAAATAAGCCAGAGTATCTTTAAGCAGTGGCAATTTAACAGACCATTCGGCAAGGATGGCACGATTTAACGGCTTGCCTTGTTTTTCAAGCGAAATAAGCAGTGGGCTGTTGAACCTGGGCGTTGTGTCCAATTCAAAATAATAATCCTCATTCTGCTTAAAAACATCCCCTGCCTGTGCAATCAAATCCACTGTATCACGGCCCCAGATGGCGAAATCTTTGGGAGACACCAAATTCACACCATTACCCGGAATGTAGCGTTTAAGGGTTGCACCATTATTCAAATAGGTATACTCAGCAGGTGATTTGGCAGGATTCACATAAATACTGAAAAAATTCTCACCTTTTACCTGTGCATCCTTGGAAGCCACGCGGATAAATATTGTATCCTCAAAACCGCGTTGTTTAGACCGAGTGCTGTAATTTCTCTTGGTTATTCCATCGGGATAGACCCATTGCAGATTCACCGAAAAGCTGTCGGACACGCCCCTGCCATAATTGCGAATTACCACTCCTACATCAAAACTATCCATCAGGGCAAAAGCATTTTCAGGTTTCAGAAAAATACTTTGGCTGTTAATGCTGAGATCAGGCAATTGGGGAGTATAGACAGATATTGCGGGATCTCCCTGCAGGAATAACTGTCGCGCATGTATTTTATTGAGCGATGAATTTGGATTCTGCCACTTCGCAAGGGTTGATTTTACCACACCACCAAGAGTTTTATTGGGCGTGGAATCAAAGTAACTTTCGTAAAAATAACGCATCTGAGAACTCAGGGTATAGAGCTCGCTCAGCGACACCTGCCCCATGAAGGCAATCGCGCCCTTTTTCTCTCCCTTGAAAATGCGCTCCCCAAGACCTCTTTGCGTGGTGGGCAAACATGGATTTCCAACCTGACAACCATTGAAGTAACAAATTGGATACTTTCCCTCATTCAGGTATTTTTCGGGCACACCCATGTCTATGTCTGTCACTGAAAGACTGCCATGTCCTAGAAACGTTATCAGCCCTGTGCCACTGTTTATGCGGCTGACAATTTTATCCTTAAAGTTAGGATCAACAATACCCACGGCCGATTTTGAAAATTGTGTTACCACACCTGCAAACGGATCCCCTTCCGGGTACACACGCAGCCCGCCAACAATATTTTTTATAATGGTTGATTCATTAGCAGTAGAACCTCCGCTTAAGTGCAAAATCTGCTTTTGCCATTCCTGGTAGTTGTTTTCAGGACGAATGTAATCCTTCAGTTTATCCTGGTAAACACGAATATCCCGGGCACTGTCAGCCGAAATACGACCGGTTGCAATAGCAGGTTCCATTGTTTTTGAAGTCCCCAGGCCCGATGTAAACATCCAGTCGCTTATGGGATGACCAATCGTAGGAACATGATTAAACTTTTTCAGAGGGTTCAATTGATTCAAACCGTTGCCCCTGTTATATGCATTGTCAAAACCACGCCCGACAAGCAACAAAAACTTGGGTTGCGACGTGGGACTGCTCTTATCTATCAAAAACTTGCAATAGTTGCGAATGGCAAGCGGATGCGCAATTCCGTAACTGAAATAGTCATATAAATTCTGAACCATATTCAGCTGAACACTGTAGCGGTTTTCACGAAGTGCCTTGTAATCATTCAATTCGCCTTTTGGGCTTACCAAAGTGCGGCTTGAAACCATTAAAAACTCACAGTTCCCAACATGGTAATTGTAATTGATTTGCGAAACGGTATCAACCCTGAAAAACGGAAGCATTTCCACACGGCTTTCATCTATGAGGGAAACCCTTCCCCGCTGCGGCATGGGCGGCACAAGCACCGAAAGATTGCGGCTCACAGCATCAACCGAGCCCGTATACCTTAAGCCATTGGTTTCATCATAGAAAACAGGCGTCTTTTGGAAGTTGTTGCCATAATTAGCCCATGTTTCCGTGTGGGCTGCATACGCAGAATCTTCATAGAAAAAATAACGTGCTGAGTCTTTACAATCATTTTTGCGCGGATAATGCAAAACGGTATGCGAATGCCCATACATCCCACTTGTGGAGCCATTTACAAACTGTGGATTAAATATTAAAAAGGATTGCTCCTGCCCCATATCCGACGGATTAAGCCTATATCGCTGTGTAACAGGCCTGACACCCAGAAATGTGGTATCGGAAAGCAATTTTTTAATATTTCCATCAGCACTTATTTGTGTGGAGAAGCGGTTGTTGGAAACGGTACTTCCCGCAGAGGGCGGTGTATGCGCCGTTAATCCCGATTCCAGTTCGGGTGCAGGACCCGCAGGAAAGTAATCTGGATGTTTCAAGGTAACAGAATACTGTCCGGGAGCCCAGAAATAGTCGCCCACAAAACCCTCCCCGGGCATATATTCACTGTAGAAAACAGCATGGTTACCCAACGCCATATACTCACCCTCGCAGTAATTCTGGTCCGGTGCATACTCAAATCTGCTGATATGGTAATTGCGGGATGGAATTTTTGCCGTTCCGGAAAAAGTTGAATATCGAAGGTTTTTCCTACCGGGCCTCAGGGTAAAAAAATACACATTGGTATCCGACATCATATTTTTTAGCTGATGCCGCTGGTATTCAGGCTTGTCATACAAACCCTGATCAATCTCGCCCGTTGCCGGATGCCCTACAAACTCAATGTAATCAAATGCATCCAGACGTTTATTCCCGTTCAGATCATTAATGTAAACCGGAACCTGTCTTCCCATGTTATACATGGCAAAATCATCGATGGAAATGGAATTCAGATAGAGCCCTCGGGCAGTAAGCCAAGGTTCGATAGAAAAATAACCCAGCCGGTAAACATTATCCTTCCAGATTTTAATTTTACCGTGAAACTGCGTCCAATCTATCCACTCATTGCCGTAGGTTTGCGAATAGGATGAAGAAATGCCGGCAATGGCCAAAAACAGCCCCAAAGCCAACCTCCTTATCCTAAAAACCATACTACAAAAATATGGAAAATATTCCAAATAAAAGTCACGACAAAGCCACTCTGGTCATGATGCCGATGCCGCTTGGCAGCCTGTCTGCAAGCAGCATGAACCACGCCGATTTCATGACCCAAATTGCAGGCATACAATATTGGGTAGTTGAAAATGCCCGCACATTCAGGCGTTTTATATCCTCGCTGCAGTTGGGCATTAACATAGACGCACTTCATATTTTTGAACTTCACCGGGACTTTGACAGGAATGCGCTGGCTGTTTTTCTCAATGGAAAAATCAATAAAGGAAACATTGGCGTAGCCAGTGAAGCCGGTGTTCCCGGCATGGCCGACCCGGGTGCTGAAATTGCCGCCTGGGCGCATGAAAATGAAGTAAGGGTAATCAGTATTTGCGGTCCATCCAGCATCATACTCGCACTGAGTTCCAGCGGCCTGAACGGACAGCATTTTACCTTCCACGGCTATGCGCCGGTAAAGGATGATGAACTGCGTAGCTTTCTGGGCAAAATTGGAAAAGATTGCGAAAAAACGGGCTATACGCAGGCACTCATAGAAGCACCATATCGCTCTGACCGGCTTTTATCCACTTTACTCAGTGTTTTACCGCCATCCCTTAAAATCTGCATGGCCTGCAACCTGCATGAGCCTGATGGTTTCACAAAAACCATGACAGTGAAAAGGTGGAGAGAAAACAAACCCGTTTTAGGTAAAAATCCCTGCATCTTTCTTGTTGGCAAATAGCATCGTAAAATGATGAAATCATTGTACCTTTGTTGCGAAAACTTTATATCATTTCATGGTAAACGATATCTTTAAAAAAGTATTAAACCGCATGGGTCCGCTGGGCGAACATGCTGATGACGCTCACGGCTATTTTACATTCCCAAAACTCGAAGGCCCAATTGGTCCGCGCATGGTTTTCAATGGAAAAATGAAGTTGAACTGGAGTTTAAACAATTACCTTGGTCTTGCCAACCATCCCGAAGTGATGAAGGCAGATGCAGATGCAGCCGCTCAGTTTGGTATGGCTTATCCCATGGGAGCCCGCATGATGAGCGGAAACAGTAACTACCATGAACAGCTGGAAAAAGACCTTGCCGATTTTATCGGCAAACCCGATGTGATTCTCCTCAATTTTGGTTATCAGGGCGTGGTTTCAGCCATTGATGCGCTGGTGGACCGCCATGATATAATAGTCTACGATGCAGAATCGCACGCCTGCATAATTGATGGCATGCGCCTGCATATTGGCAAGCGTTTCATGTATCAGCACAACAATATTGAAAGTCTTGAGAAACAACTTACCCATGCTACCAAACTGGCTGAGAAAACCGGGGGAGCCATTATGGTTATCACAGAAGGCGTTTTTGGAATGAGCGGATCACAGGGTAAACTCAAAGAAGTTGTTGCCCTTAAAGAAAAATTCAATTTCCGCCTGTTTGTAGATGATGCACACGGATTTGGCACCATGGGCAAAACAGGTGCAGGCACAGGCGAAGAGCAAAACTGCATGGACGGCATCGATGTGTATTTCAGTACGTTTGCTAAAAGCATGGCAGGTATTGGCGCTTTTATTGGATCAACAAAAGAAGTAATCAAATATTTGCGTTACAACATGCGCAGTCAGATATACGCAAAAGCGCTTCCCATGCCGCTAACCATTGGATCTATCAAGCGTTTGGAACTGATTAGAACGCGCCCCGAACTGAAAGATAACCTGTGGAAAATCGTGAATGCCCTGCAAAACGGACTTCGTGAGGCAGGATTTAATATTGGTATCACCACCACACCGGTTACTCCTGTTTTGCTAAACGGTACCATACCTGAAGCTACCCACATGACTTTTGACCTGCGCGAAAATTTCGATATTTTCTGTAGCATCGTGGTTTATCCGGTGGTCCCCAAAGGTGTAATCATGTTAAGACTAATTCCTACCGCGGTTCACACCCTGGAAGATGTGGAAGAAACGATCAATGCGTTCAAAGCCATTAAGCATAAGCTGGACAGCGGACAATACCGTCAGGAAAAACTGGCTACCGCAAAACCTTAATAAACGCTATGCGCAAACAAAGCCCCGGCCCGTGGGTGTCTCTTACCAGGAGCGAATATGCCGGGGCTTTTTTTATGCTTTTGCTGGCCGTATTGCTGGCGCTCATTCCTGCCATTTTCAGTATGAAAGGGCAATCCGGGATTATCTACCATACAGACAGCGCTCAGCGTGCCGCCTTAATGGCAAGGCACCTCGCTGCCACAGATTCGTTCTTTAAAAAGCGGAAAAACAAATTTATTCCGTGGCAGCGATTAAGATCTGGTGACCTTGAAAACATGGGGCTTACTGCAGAGGAGGCAGAACGCGTTTATCAAAAAATAAAGATGGGGCACAAATATGCTTCGCTGGCTGAATTGAGCCACGAAACCGGAATAGATACCACAGCACTAAAAAAAGTGGTAAGCATTTATTCTTTCCGAGATAAGAAACCAGAAAAACAAAAAGCGGAAACGTTAGAATTAAACAGCTGCGACACGACCGCCCTGATTGCCCTGCCGGGAATTGGCAGCAAAACAGCACAAAGAATTATTCGTTTTCGGGATGCGCTGGGTGGTTTCTACAAGAAAGAACAACTGCTGGAAACACGATACACTGATTCAATAATCCTGCGCAATTTATTGCCGCAATTAACCTTAAATCCATCGTTAGTAAAGAAAATCCCCATTCAAACGGCAAATTTGGAGACATTAAGGAAGCATCCTTATCTGAATGAAAGACAGGCAAAAATTATTCTATCATTTCGCGGTCAGCATGGAAAATTGACGGAAAACCTCCTTAAAGAGATAAAAATTATTTCAGCAGGAGAACTGGCTAAAATATTGCCTTACCTGAATTTTAACGAATAATCGGTTTTCTTTACCAAAATGTGATCTTGTGTACATATACATGCAACATTGATACGTATTTTTGCAGACCAATATGGAATTTTCATCAGACGAAAACGTGCAAATGATCAGGCAGACCGTAAAGGATTTTGCTGAGAAGAATATCCGACCCCATTTTATGGAATGGGATGAAAGTCAGGAATTTCCTGTGCATGTTTTTAAATCCCTTGGTGAACTTGGATTAATGGGTGTGCTTGTGCCCGAAGAGTACGGTGGCTCAGGGCTTGGTTACCATGAATATGTGGCTGCTATTGAAGAATTGGCCAAGGTTTGTGGCAGTATCGGCCTCAGCATGGCTGCGCACAACAGTCTTTGCACCGGGCATATCATGATGTTTGGAAATGAGGAACAGAAAAAACGCTGGTTACCTAAACTTGCCACCGGCGAATGGATTGGTGCCTGGGGACTTACGGAAGCCAACACAGGCTCGGATGCCCTGCGCATGCAGTGCATAGCCAAGAAAGATGGCGATGAGTGGATTTTGAATGGCACCAAAAACTGGATTACACATGGAATTACAGGCAATGTAGCCGTGGTGCTTGCCCGCACCGGAGATTTACTCGACAGCCACGGTATCACAGCATTTGTTGTAGAACGTGGAACACCCGGTTTTAAGGGAGGCAAAAAAGAAAATAAACTGGGGATGCGCGCCAGCGAAACTGCAGAATTGGTATTTGAAGACTGCCGCATACCTGATGCCAACCGTTTGGGGAATGTGGGTGACGGATTTATTCAGGCCATGAAAATTCTGGACGGAGGTCGTATCTCAATTGCCGCACTTTCACTGGGTATCGCCAAAGGCGCCTATGAAGCCAGCATCAAATACAGCAAGGAACGCCAGCAGTTCGGGCAACCCATTGCCAATTTCCAGGCCATTGGTTTCAAACTCGCCGATATGGCTACCCGCATTGAAGCTGCAGAGTTGCTTACACATCAGGCTGCGAATCTTAAAAATAAAGGCAAAAGCGTAAACAGGGAAAGCGCTATGGCGAAGTATTACGCCAGTGAAGTTAGTGTTTACTGCAGCAATGAGGCCGTGCAGATTTTTGGCGGCTATGGATATACCAAAGATTTTCCCGTAGAGAAATTTTACCGCGATTGTAAACTTTGCACCATTGGTGAAGGAACCAGCGAAATACAAAAGCTCGTTATCAGCCGCGCTGTTTTGAAAGCGTAAATATTTTGAAAAATTATTAATTTTTCTTATATTTGCACTCCCAAAAAAAGAAAGTAGGTAGGAAAAAACATGATACTTATCAACGTAAAAGAAAGCGATTCGCTAGACAAAGCACTGAAGAAATTCAAAAAGAAGTTCGAAAAAACCGGTGTTGTTAAAGAACTTCGCGCCCGTCAGTCTTTTGAGAAGCCTTGTATCACTAAGCGCATGCAAAAGATTCGTGCTGCATACCGTCAGCAAATGCAGCGTCAGGAACTGGAACCATAACCTTAAGGTTAATTATCATACAAAAGCCGCTAATTAGCGGCTTTTTTTATTTATCGAGCAGGAATTTGGCTTTGCGTACTTCATGTTTTCCTTCGCAGGTAATGGAATACACAAATCCCGGCATGAGGCTGAATGCACCCACATTGCCAGCATTATCCATCGCCAGCAGGCATACCTGTTTGCCATGTGCTTTATCTCCACGTCTTTTGTAATAACGCTTAATAACAGCCTCACACGCCGCTTGTGCGCTTTTACCACTGCGCATGGCTTCAACAACACTGTGTGATGCCGCAATTCTTATCATTTCTTCACCCAACCCGGAACACGTAGCTCCGCCCACCTCTCCATCCACATACAAACCTGCGCCTATAATGGGGGAATCTCCCACCCTGCCGTGCATTTTCCAGGCCATACCGCTTGTGGTACACACGCCGGCAAGCCGGCTTTGCTGATCAAGTGCAAGCATACCGATAGTGTCGTGGTTGAGTTCCCAATTGGGTTGTGGCTCATATTCAGCCTTCTTCAGCCATTCTTTCCACGCAGCTTCCGCTTGAGGTGTCAACAGATTTTCCTTTTTAAAACCCTGCTCAAGCGCAAACCTGAGGGCCCCTTCACCCGTTAGCATCACATGTGGTGTTTTTTCCATTACAAGTCTGGCAACCGCCGCAGGATGGACAATATATTCTAAACACGCTACAGAGCCGCAATTAATTTGTTCATCCATAATACAGGCATCCAGGGTAACACGTCCGTCTCTGTCAGGGAAACCTCCCAGACCAACCGTATTCACTTTGGGATCACTTTCCGGAACGGCAACCCCTGCCACAATAGCATCCAACGAAGATCCGCCGCTGTTTAGAACCTTCCAGGCCGTTTCATTGGCCGCTAATCCAAAATCCCAGGTAGAAACCACCACGGGAGCCTTCTTTTTCAGGGGTGTTTTTGATTGAAGTTTGCCCGCCAATCCAACAACAGAGGCCGCTGTGGTTAACTTGATAAAATCTTTTCTGGAAAGCATGCGGACGAAGGTATTTATAAATTTTCAATCTATCCGGGTTTATACACAGCGGTTCATAAGTATTCGCAATAATATTGTGGCGCGTGCGTTTGCTTTGTAATAGTGCACCATTCTGCCGTCGACTTTTTAGATTACCTGGCGTTGAACCGCCGCATGTCGGTTCATACCGTATCCGCCTATGAAAACGACTTAAAGCAGTTTGAAACCTATTGTAAAAACGATGCGCTTGATATCATTTCAGGACTCAATTCCATGACCGTGCGCGGCTGGATGGCCGATTTGATGGAAGCCGGACTGCAGGCAAGATCCGTGCACCGAAAAATATCAGTATTGCGCTCCTTTACCCGCTACCTGCGTAAACAAGGAAAACTTAAATCTGACCCGCTTTCCAAAATCAGCCTGCCGAAAATGCCCAAACGCATTGTGCAGGACATTCCCGCCAGGGATTTACAAAACATGTTTGCTCATTTTCCTTGGGCAGAACAAGAAAACGGGCAGCGCGATAAACTATTGCTGCTATTGTTCTATTCTACCGGTATGCGCCTAAGCGAACTTGCCGCCATTCATTGTGGCGATGTGGATTTGGACCGAAAAACCGTTCAGGTAACCGGAAAACGCAATAAACAAAGGCTAATTCCACTCCACGATGAAATTCTTGAAGGTTTGAAAGAATGGATGCAAGGACGAAAAAGTTTGCTTTTTCCGCTGGATAATGGCAAACCCATGTATCGCATGTATATATATCGGTTGGTAAATCAGTACCTGCGGCTCTTCAGCGATGCGTTGAAAACCAGTCCACACGTTTTGCGCCACTCATTTGCTACACACATGCTCAATAACGGCGCTCAGCTCATGGCTATCAAGGAAATTCTTGGTCATGCCAGCCTGGCAGCTACCCAAGTGTACACCAAAAACAGTTTCGAAAAACTAAAAAAAATTCACGCATTGCATCCCAGAAACTAAAATCAGTCGGATTTATAAGGCTATTCATCCGCAGTGTGACACAAATCACATTCTTTATCGTTATATTTTTATAAATTGTTTTTGATTGTCTCGATACACATTAAAAACCTGTAAAAACAAACGTCATGAATATTCATTTTCAAACCATTGGACTAAAGGCAGAACCCAAGATTATGGATGTAATTTCCGGTAAACTGGAAAAACTAAACCGCATGTATCAGCGCATGCAGGAAGTGAAAGTAATTTTAAAA
>VHBA01000043.1 GCA_016872175.1 Sphingomonadales bacterium
AATGCCGCCCAATTGCTGGGTTTACCCACCCAAAATTGCCTGGTAATAGAAGATGCGGATGCCGGTGTGACAGCCGCCAGGGCCGCAGGCATGTTTGTGCTGAGAATCAACGGACACGGGCAACTGCAGGATGCAGACCTGTGCGTTGAAAATCTGCTTAATATCGATTTGCAATTTGTAAAAACGCATTTTTCAACTTGATCAATAACCCATGAAGGATTATATAAAAATACAGCCCTGGAGCATTGTTGAAGAAGGCTTTGATGTCCCACGGAATAAAGTTTCAGAGAGTTTGTTCAGCATTGGTAACGGACGCATGGGTCAACGTGCCAATTTTGAAGAGGCATATAGCGGCCCCACCCTGAAAGGTTCCTACATAGCCGGTATTTATTATCCCGATAAAACCCGCGTAGGTTGGTGGAAAAACGGGTATCCGGAATACTTTGCCAAGGTGCTGAATTCGGTCAATTGGAACAGCATTGAAGTTACTGTGGACGGAACCTCGATAGATATGGCAAAGACAGTACCTACAGCCTTTCGCCGTGAGCTGGATATGCAAAACGGGTTGCTTAAAAGAAAGTTCACCGTTACCATCAACGGAAATACTTTGCATGCAAAGACCGAACGTTTTTGCAGCATGAAACGCAAGAACCTCGGTGTAATTCGCTACAGCCTGACCGCAGAAAAAGATTGTAGCATCGCCATCAGCAGCGGACTGAACGGAGATGTGAGAAACCAGGATGCCAATTACGATGAATTTTTCTGGCAAAACACACAGACCGGATTTTACGAAATACCGGTGGTCTGGCTCACCCAAGAAACCCGTAAAACAAACTTTGGGGTGTATGCTTTGTGCAGACACCAGTGGAACGAAGGTCAATCGCCCGTCAGTACCGATTCAACAAAAACAGATTTGCAGGTTGGGATGGTTTATCACTTCAACCTAAAAGCAGGAGAAACCCTGACGTTTGATAAGTATTGCGTGATTCTCAGTGATTTATACGTAAATCGCGAAGCGTTTTCCAGACAAGGGTTGCAGGAAATTCAGGATGCTTACAATGCAGGCTATGAGGCTTTAAATAAGGAGCACTCCGAAGCATGGTCAGCCATCTGGAAGAACTGCGATATCGAAATTGAAGGTGATGATGCTGCCCAGCAGGCTATTCGCTTTAATATTTTTCAGCTGTTTCAAACCTACACCGGAGATGATGCCCGTTTGAACATAGGCCCCAAAGGATTCACCGGCGAAAAATACGGTGGTAGTACATACTGGGATACGGAAGCATACTGCATACCATTTTACCTTGGCACGGCTTCGCCGGAAGTATCCAGAAACCTGCTGCTGTATCGCTATCAGCAATTGCCAAAGGCCATTGAAAATGCTGAAAAGCTTGGATTTAAAAACGGTGCGGCATTGTATCCCATGGTTACCATGAATGGGGAAGAATGCCACAATGAATGGGAAATTACTTTCGAGGAAATTCACCGCAACGGTGCCATTGCCTATGCCATTTACGATTACATCAATTACACCGGCGATAAGGAATACATGGCATCCCACGGGCTAGAGGTTATGATTGGTATAGCCCGTTTCTGGGCGCAACGGGTTAACTGGTCGAACGATAAAAAGAAGTATGTGATGCTGGGTGTGACCGGTCCCAATGAGTTTGAAAACAACGTAAACAACAACTGGTACACCAACTACATCGCCGCATGGTGTATGCGTTATGCGGCGGAACAGTATGATAAGCTGTCTAAGTCAGCCGACGATAAATTGTTGGAGATAAAGAGAAAAACAGATTTGGATTCTGCCGAGGTTGCAGATTGGCTTAACATTCAGGCCAACATGTATTTACCATTTGATGAAGAACACAATGTGTTTCTTCAGCAGGATGGGTTTCTGGACAAAGAATTAATACCCGTTTCGCAGTTGCCGGCATCAGAACGCCCCATTGTGGAACACTGGAGCTGGGATAGAATCCTTAGAAGCTGTTACATTAAACAGGCCGACGTGTTGCAGGGTTTTTACTTTTTTGAAGATGATTTCGAAATGGAAACCCACCGCAGGCACTTTGATTTTTATGAACCGTTTACCGTTCACGAATCATCATTATCACCCTGTATTCACAGCATTTTGGCCAATAAAATCGGCAATGAGGAAAAAGCCTATGAATTTTATCTCCGCACAGCCCGTCTGGATCTGAACGATATTAACAATGATACCTGCGATGGTTGCCATATCACCTCCATGGCCGGCACGTGGATGACCATCAGTAAAGGATTTGCGGGCATTCGGGTACGTAACGGCAAACTGCATCTGAACCCTGTGCTGCCTGCAAAGTGGAACAGCATGCGTTTCAACCTGCGTTTCAGGGGCAATTTGCTGGGAATTAAAATTGTTCAAAAAGGCATTACAGTGCAGAATCTCGAGGGAATACAAACCGAAATTATTTGCGGTTCAAATTCCTACACCATCAGTGCCTCCGGCGAAATTTTCATTGGATGAAAATCACCATACGCATATCGCTGATTTTTTTGGTTTTTTCTTTGGGTGCCTGCAGTATTTTCAGCAAAAAGAAGCGTGTATGGCCGTATGATGATTTTACCGCACCAGTAATGCCTACATGGCTAACGGGTGATACAACCCAATTAATTTCGGCAGATTTTCTCCCAGGAAAAGAGGTCGGTTTTTTACTGCCGGATAGGCATAGGAGCATGGGTGTAAGTGAGATTGACCGTTTCAAATTAGTGCCTGATGAAACTTTGCCCGGACTAAAGCTTATCAAACCCAAAATCGACAATTTAGGCGTATTGTTTGGGCTTTCACTGCTTAACTTCACAGACAAATCCCGCTGTGACCTGATTCTGAAAAAACCGGTGCAGATTCCCGTTACATTTTCTTACACCGGCAATTGTAAAAAAGGGGTTTTTGTAAAAGGGGATTTCAACTCCTGGAATGCCAAATCGCATCCGCTTCTAAAAGTTTCTGATTCTGTTTATACTACAACGCTTTCCCTGGATCCGGGCGAATACGCTTACCAATTTCTTGTAGATGATGCTGAATTGGTTGACGCAGCAAATCCGGTACGCAGGAGCAATGGTTTTGGGGGTGAGAACTCCGTTTTGGCGGTCAAAGAAACCCGTCCTGTGCCTCATATTACTGCAGCTGTTGTAACCGATGGATTGGCGGTGGAGCAAACTGAAAATATGGGTACATCCGGTTTAAATATTATTGCACTATGGAATAACCGGATTATTTATCAATCACTGAAAAGTGAAAATAAACGGAACCTGCTAATACCAAAAGAGGCGGAATCTCTCCGGCGCAGCTATATAAGGGTTTTTTGTGCAACTGAGTTTGTGCATGGCAATGACCTGCTGATTCCACTGGAGTATGGAAAGCCTGTAACCGATCCTAATTTGTTAAGCCGCGAAGACCTGGAACGCACTGTCATGTATTTTGCGTTTGTTGACAGGTTTAAAAATGGCGAACAAGCCAATGATAAACCTGTGGATCATCCTCTGGTAACCACAAGAACCAATTTTCAGGGTGGCGATATACAGGGAATTACCCAAAAAGTAAAAGAGGGCTATCTCGATAGCTTGGGAATGAACGCTCTGTGGATTAGCCCTATCTCCAAAAACCCCAAAGGTGCCTGGGGTAACTTTCCGGAACCGCAAGTAAAATTTAGCGGATATCACGGTTATTGGCCTGTTTCCAATACCCTAATTGATGAAAGGTTTGGGAATGCCATGGCCTTGAAAGAAATGCTGGATGAGGCACACAAGCATAAAAACAATGTTTATCTGGATTATGTGGCACATCACGTTCACAAGGAACATCCTATCTACAAGCAACATCCCGATTGGGTTACACCCTTGTATTTGCCCGATGGTCGCATGAACACAGAGCTTTGGGACGAACAGCGGCTTACCACCTGGTTTGATACATTCTTGCCCACCCTGGATTTAGGTCGTCCTGAGGTAGCGAGTTATATGGTGGATTCGGCTCTTTTTTGGTTGAAGGAGTTTGAATTTGATGGTTTCAGGCACGATGCTACCAAACACATTCCTGAAAATTTCACCAGGCTGCTAACGGCTAAAATCCGCACGGAGATTGAGCCCAAACGAAAGCAGCGCATTTACCAGATTGGTGAAACGTATGGCAATACCAAGTTGATAGGCTCTTACCTTGGACATGGCTTGCTCGATGCCCAATTCGATTTCAATTTGTATGATGCCATGATGCGAACTTTTGCTTGGGGCGGTCCATTTACGGGGCTGGTAACCGAACAATTGCGCAGTTTGGGACAATATGGTTCACATCACTTGATGGGCAACATCACAGGCAATCAGGATAAGCCGCGCTTTATGTCCTATGCCGACGGAACCATCACAGGTAAGACAAATTGGAATGAAGGCAAAAAGATGGGTCACCTGGGTGATTTGCCCCTGAAAACAGATTCGGCATACCAAAAGTTCCTGCAGTTTTACACATGGCTCTTCTTTTCACCCGGAATCCCTGTGGTGTATTATGGAGATGAAATTGGCATGACCGGTGGCAATGACCCGGGCAACCGCAATATGATGCAGTTTTCAGGTTTGGGTGCTGCACAAACGGAGTTTAAAAATAAGATTTCGGAGCTGGCAAAACTACGCACAGGCAGCATGGCTTTGTGTTACGGCGATTATAAAGTGATCACCAGTAATGATTCTCAGGTAGTGGTTGTGCGCAGGTACCTCAATGAACTGGCTGTGATGGCCATAAACAGGGGTAGTGAAGCCATTGTTTACGACGCTGCGCAACCCGGTGCTTTGTATCCGGTAATAACGGAATTTGGTGGCGTCCCCAAAGGCACATGGTCAGTAGGTTTTGACAAAGACAATCTGATACGATTGCGAAAAGGTTTTTTTGTCCAGCCCGGGCAATCTGTAATAAATATCTACTCTAAAAATTAACATGAAAAATAAAATTATACTTCTGTTCCTTACACTGGCAATGGGTTTGCCGGTTTCGTGGGCACAACCATCAGAGTGGCCGAAGAATCCCATTATTTACGAGGTTAACCTCCGCCATCACACACCTGAAGGCAGCATTGCCGCTTTCAGTCGGGAATTGCCCAAGCTGAAGCAACTGGGGGTAAACGTACTTTGGTTTATGCCGGTGCAGCCAATAGGCGAAAGGAAACGCAAGGCAAAAGGTGACTTGTTTGTGGAAGAAATAACCGATGCAAAAGAGAAGTCCCGATATCTTGGAAGCCCCTATTCCATCAGTGATTATACCAAAGCAAATCCTTTTTTTGGCACCATGGATGAATTCAAGGCATTGGTAAAGGAATGTCATGGGATGGGTATGAAAGTGATACTGGATTGGGTAGGTAACCATACAGCATGGGATCATCCCTGGATTGAAGCACATCCTGAATATTACACAAAAGATAAAAATGGCAACATCACAGATCCTCTCAATGAAGAGGGCAACAGCATCGGCTGGACGGATGTTGCTGATTTGAATTATGTAAATGCTGATATGCGCAAAGCCATGATTCAGGACATGAAATTCTGGATTGAGCAGTGTGATATGGACGGTTTTCGCTGTGATGTGGCCATGAGCGTTCCTGCGGATTTTTGGGATGCTGCCCGGAAGGAAATAGAGAAGGTAAAGCCCATTTTTATGCTGGCAGAATCTGAGGAGCATGATATGGCCCAGTTTAAAGGTGCTTTTAATGCTTACTATGGCTGGGAAATGCACCATGTACTGAATGAAGTTTCGCATGGTAGCAAAACGGCGTGGAGAATTGATACGGTAATGAGGCGAAAAATGAAGACTTTTCCCGAGAATGTATATATGATGAACTTTATTACCAACCACGATGAAAACTCATGGAAAGGCACTGAATTCGACCGCATGGGTCCGGCCTGGAAGGTAATGGCAGTATATACATTTACCACACCGGGTATTCCTTTGCTCTATACCGGACAGGAATACGGCAATCGCAGAAGGTTGCGGTTTTTCGAAAAAGATACGGTTCAGCCTCAAGAGGACCAGGATTATTATGCCTTTTACAGCCGACTTTGCAATGTTAGAAGCACACAGCAGGCATTAGGCACATCCGCAGCCTTAAACACATGGAAAGCAATTCCTTCCAAACGAAAAGACCAGCTGGTTTTCGAGCGTAAAACCAAAGAAAACTGTGTATGGGTTTATTTGAACATGGGCGGTGAAACTGTTGCCCCAACCGTCAAGGTACCCAAAGGCAAAATTCTGCTGGGCGCGGATTGTTACAAAGACAAAAAAATAGGTCCCTGGGGATTTTTGGTAATCCAGAAGAAGTAAAATGTACAAAAATAAAAAAGGGTCGGTTTACCGACCCTTTTTTTTGGATTTTGTTTTTCTAACAACCGCCCTGATTGAACTGATAAATCATTTTATCGTCAATGGCATCATTGGAATCTACCAGGTTGGGTTTTACAATCTGGTATTCAATGCGGTATATTTTTTTACCTGCCGGAATGGCAAATAATTTCTCGGGTATTATGCTGAATTGAAAAATGCCTTTAGCTGTTTGTTTCATTTTCAGCTGAGGGAAATCGCCCGCTCTTTTCGCATTAACAGCTATTTTGTATGCAGTGCCGGCCGAATCATAAGCAATAGGGTAAACATACAAATCAGACGCATTTTGCATGGTTACTTTTTCTTCTGCGTTATTGTTGTAAATCACGCTAAACACGTCTGCAGTAGTGGTAATCATAGTATCTTTTTTCAAACCTTTGCCAATTGGCACGGTTTGAATTTTAACAACCGGGCCTGAAGGCGGATCCACAGAGATGGTTAAATCTTCGGTTTTTCTGTCAGGGTCGTCATATCCACCACCGTCTTTTGGTTTCACCAGAAAGTAAAAATCTTCCTTGTAAACAGTAGCCGCATCGCATTCATAGAATACCGTTGGCGTCATGGTGAAACTGTAAACACCTTCAGATTCCTTGGTCATTTTGAGCGCTTCGTTACTGCTTTTCCATGCTGCTGAGCCTATACCGTTGGCCAAAGGATGACCGGCAGGGTGTTCCTTAGGTTTCCATGTCCATATGTACATGTCTTCTGTAAGTGCAATGTCTACTATGCCCCAGTCATTTTTGGTCAACTTAAGGTTAACCATGATTTTACAAGGCTTGGCAGGATCAAACTCATCGGGTTTGTCAAGATAGGCGGCTTGTCCGTATGCATTAGTCGAAAACATCCCCATAAGGGCGACGGCCACGAATTGAATCCAGTTATTTTTCATTTTCTTACAAAGCTAAATTGATAGATGGTACTTGGTTTTCCGCCGCCGCAATAGCGGGTAAGCTGAATGCGGAGCTTTTGGTCAACGGTTCTTACGGTTTGCAATAGTTTTACGGTTTGCACACCGGCGTCTCCTGTCATTTCAATCTGGGTAGGAAAGTCATTGTCATCGAACTTCCAGGTGCCGCTGCTTCCCACAAACAATGGGTTTGGCTGGTTAAAGGCAAAAGTAAAATCTTTGGAATTCACGTCCAGTTCAATGGGCGTGGCACCTTTGAACACATCTGACACATCGATAGTTAAATCTTTGTTGGCAGGATCGTATTGTTTTACTTCATCCAATACCCACACATCCTGAATGCCTTCCAGTTTGCTGGAAGCATCATACAGTTCGCGTGTTTTTTTCTTGCAGGCTTGCATGGCAAAAACCAGCAAAAGGGCCACTGAGGCCATTTTTAGAATATTTTTCATTAGTTGCATCCTCCTTCGGGGTTAAAAATAAATCCTGCCGTATTTTCACTTTGCGAAAACTGAAGCAGCATTCCGGGGCAGTTCCAGTCGCTGTTTCTGATTTTTATGTTCTCGCCTTTGGCACCTCTTCTGCGTAGTTGAAGTGTCCAGTCACCTTCAAAGGCAAGTTCCAGTCGGCGCTGATGACGAATAGAATCTTTCAGGGCAGATAAACTGATAAGCGGATCAATGGCCACCCAGTTGGTGTCATAGGCGCGCTTTCTGATCTTGTCAACATCTGCAATGGCCTTGGTTTTGTCACCCCCATTTTCAACAATGCATTCAGCTCTCATAAGAAGAAAATCTGATAAGTGAAGTAAAGGAACATTGAAGAAATCTTTGTCAAATTTGTGACACAAATAGAATTCATTTGCCTTGCCTTTGTTTTTTACTTCGTAAAACTTGCTGCGTAAATCGTGGCCTTGCATAGCAACGGCAGCGAAAGAAGCCGAGGGTTTCAACACAGGATTGGGGTTGTTGTCTGCGCGATAGTTATTAATAAATGAGCCTCCGCGGTTATCGCTGTTGCCTGTGCTTATGAGTTGAAAAATAACTTCTTCAGGGGCGCCCTTAACAAACCGAGAGAAAGTATCTGAAAAGGTGTATGTGCCGCTGTTAATAATTTCATCTGCCAAAGTCTGGGCACCTGTAAAATCATTCATCAAAAATAAAACCTTTGCTTTCAGGGCTTTGCCTGAAGCAATATTGGCATAATTGTTATTGTTTACAGGCAAATCAGCGATGGCGGCATCCAGATCGGCCAGAACCTGATTATAAACAGCACCCACACTGGCTCTTAATTCAATGGTTTTGTCGGCTTTCAGGCGAATGGGCACACCGGGATGTGAATTATCAGCAGTGTAACCATAAGGTTGAGCCCACAATTTAACCAGTTCCCATTGGCACCAAGCCCTTAAAAAATGGCCTTCTGCCAGTATGCGTTTTTTATTTTCGGGTGTCATATCCGAAACCTCATCAATGCGTTCGAAAATGGTATTGATACGCAGTATGCAGTTATAGAAATCGAGGTATTCGCGGTCGGCGGTTCTGAATGAGAAAGTACCACGGTTCCAGATGGTGTAATACAAGCTACCCGCAGAGTTTTGGGGTTGCGCCACATTTTCACCCAGCAATTCATGGATGTTTTGCACAGAACCATTCATCAGGTTGGCAAACTCATCGTAGCACGAATTCAGCAGGGCCTGAACGTCGGCGGTGGTTTTGAGTGCATCGGCTGCGAGGGTTAGGTTTTCAGGTTTCAGGTCCAGCATTTTTTTGCAGGAAACCCCGATGGCACTGATACCAATGGCAGCGGCAATAGCGTATGTTTTGAATGTATTTTTCATCAGAAAGTGAGGTTGAGGGTTAGGTTGTAGGATTTCTCCTGGGGTGCAGTCAGGTAGGTGATGTTCGAGCTCATGTTTCTGTCGGCAGGATTTTCAAAATCGCGGGCAATTTCAGGATCGCCACCGGTGTATTTGGTGAATGTGAGCAGGTTGGTTCCTGTAAAGGTTATGCGGCTTGACTGTATAGATTTTCCGAACCATTTGGCAGGAATGCGGTAGCCGATTGACAGGTTTCGAAGGCGCAGATAGCTGCCGTCTTCCAGAAACAGCGTAGTGTTATATTGATACGGATCAGGAGGCAATCCGTACTGATCGGTCTGCATAGATAGTTTGGGATATTTGGCTACATCACCGGGTTGACGCCAGTGGTCGAAATAATCGGTTGTCATATTCCAGTCGGTTACTACGCCGTTCTGGCGCTTGCCGCTCGAGTTGTAGATGTTGCCACCAATTTTGTAGACAAACAGACAGCTCAGGTTCCAGTTTTTCCACGTTACATTGTTGGTTAAACCACCAACGGCTTTAGGAAGAACACTGCCTACAGCCACACGGTTGTTGTTGGTCCAGGTGAAGGTTTCTTTGCCATCTCTGTCCAGGTAAACAGGTCTGCCTGTAGCCGGGTCAACATGGGAGAAGCGCACGAGATAGTTGGTGCCGATTGGCTGGCCTACTACCACGCGGGTATCGTTGGTTCCGCCGGATACTGCATCTTGGGTATAAACACCAATATTCAGGATTTCGTTGTAGTTGCGGGCAATATTGAACTGTGTGGTCCAGGTAAACAGTTTTTTAACAATGTTTCTGGAGGTAAAGGAAAATTCAAGACCTGCATTACGAACCGCACCCACGTTATCATAGTAGGAAGAGAAGCCCAGCGAGCGCGGAACGGCAAGATCAAGAATTACACCATTGGTGGTTTTGTTGTAATATGACAGTTCCCAGGTAATGCGGTTTTTCATCAAACCACCTTCCACAGTAACATCAAGCACATCGGAGTTTTCCCATTTCAAATCAGGGTTTTGCAAACGTGTTGGGAAAATACTGGGGTTACCGTTGTAGCCGAATGAGTTTTGAGGAGGGGTAAAGGTACCGCGCCATGCATAGTTTTCATTGGGAGTATTGCCTGTGCGGCCAAAACCCGCTTTCACTTTAAGGAAATTGTTTCTGCGGAAGTTGCGCATGAAATTTTCATCGCTCACTACCCAGGCACCGGATACTGCGGGGAAGAATCCATAGGCGTTATTGGGACCGAAGCGAGAAGAACCATCCGTTCTCATGGTAAACTGCAAAATGTATTTGTTTTTAAGTTTGTAGTTCATCCGCAGGAAGTATGAAGCAAAGGCAAAGGCCTCTGTGGCATTTTTCCGCTCAAAACGTGTTGAAGCCGAATCGCCCTGCTCTCCCTTATACAACGCATGATGCATATCACTTACTTCAATGTAGCTGGAGCGCACAACCGATTTTTGAAATTCGGTTCCTACCATTGCATCCAGGCTTTGTTTTTCTGAGTTTATGATATTGTAATTGGTAATCAGGTTATAGTTGTAGTTGAAGTTGCTGCGGGGTGAGCGCTTGGCAATACCTGCATGGTTAGTATTAATCATGGCTTTGGGTTCGTAGATATCTTCGAAGAAGTCCATATTGTCTATGGCACCGAAAGCAGAAACAGACCATTTATCGGATATTTTGTACGAAGCCCTGAAGTTGTTAATGGTTCGATTTTCAGTAGTTCTCCAGTCTTTTAGGTTGCGAATAGCTACAGGATTTAGGCTGCCTGCACCCGGCCTCCAGTAATTACCACTGGTATCACGAATGGGATAGAAGGGCAGGGCTGTACTCATAGCAGCGCCGAATCCTCCGCTCCAGGCTCCGTCAACGCGGTTGTTAACACCTTGCGTATAAGAAGAACTGAGGCTGAGTGTAAGATTTTTAATGGGCTCATAATCCAAATTTAAGCGGGCCGAGTTGCGTTTGTAACGGCTGCCGATAACAAAACTGCCATTGTTGTCATGCGTTAGGCCCATATAAACCCCCAGTTTGTTTTTACGATAGGTTGTTCCAAGTGAATACATCTGTTTGATGCCCATTCCCATGGTTTCATCTACCCAGTTGGTATTCGTTTTTTCTGCTTCTTCCCAGGAAATGTTATTTGGAAGCGGAGCACGGCCGGTACCGCCGTCGTTTTCCCAGGCTTCCTGATACATTTGCAAAAGCTGCTTGCTATTAAGCATCTCTGGTCTGAATGTAGGCTGTGAAGTACCCAAACGCGAAGTGAAATCAAACTTTAATCCACCTTTTTTGGCACGTTTGGTGGAAATAAGAATAACGCCGTTTGAACCGCGTGATCCATAAATGGACGTGGCGGCGGCATCTTTCAGGATTTCGATTGATTCAATGTCTTCAGGGTTGAGGGTTGCCAGCGGGTTGTTGTTAAAACCACCGTTATTGCCATTCACAAAATAATTTTGGGAAATTGGTATTCCATCCACGATGTAGAGGGGATCGCCAGCGGCTGAAATGGATGCAACACCCCGTATGCGCACCAGCGTGCCCGAACCGGCAACACCACTTCCTGTAGTAATCTGAACGCCCGGAGCTTTACCCTGAATAGCGGCTTCAAAGCTGGAGGTGGGCATATCCTGTACATCAGCGCCTTTCAATGAAGTTACTGAACCGGTAAGATCGCGCTTGGTTGTTGTTCCGTAGCCGATTACAACAACCTCACCACCCTCAGATGATGTATTAATTGTAAAATCACGGAGACTCGTTTGTCCGGCTGTTACACTCACTACTTCCGTTGCCTCCTGATAGTCTTTGGCATTAATAATTAACTTGTGGTTTCCCACTGCCAAGGAAATAGAAAAATTGCCGTTTACATCCGTGGTTGTAGTGGTTTCACCGGTGGCTGTTTTAACAACTGCACCTTCCACGGCCTTGCCGTTTTGATTCTTTACCTTTCCGGTAAGTGTCGGGTTCTGCGCCATCAATGGGATTATTCCTGAAAAGAGCAGAACCAGAAGAATGGGTATGTGTTTTTTCATAAAGAAAGTCGGTGTGTCAAAAGTACACTATCTCAATTAAAAAACAACAAGAAGTTTAGACTGCGTTTAATTTTTAGAACAATTTTGTTAACCTAAAAGGAATAGAATGTGGGCAATATGGTAAAAATAGAATCTTAAAACAACTTTATTTTGCTGCAGTGAAAATAGCTGCGATAGATATCGGATCCAATGCGGTGCGTCTTTACATTGCAAGGCCTTTGCACGAAGAATTGTCGGATACCGACTTTAAACAGGTGGAATTTACCCGTTTGCCGCTTCGTTTGGGTGATGATGTTTTTAAGAACAAAGAGATTGGAAAGAAAAAAGCCGATTTGTTTATAAAAGCCATGCAATCGTTTGCCTTGCTGCTGGAGATATACAATGTTGACGTTGTGCGCGTTTGTGCCACCAGTGCCATGAGAGATGCAGAAAACGGTGAAAAACTGGCCAAAGATATCCGCAAAATCACCGGATTGAAAATTGATATTATTACCGGTAAACAAGAGAGCCGTCTGGTGCAGGCAGCTATATTGGACAGCCTGCCGGGAAAGAGTACTTTCCTGCACATTGATGTGGGTGGTGGAAGTACGGAAATCAGTTTAATAAAAAATGGCAAAATAAAACAGTACGAGAGTTTTAACATTGGCACTGTGCGCATGCGTGAGGTAAAGGTGAAAAGCACAGAAACACAGCGTATGCTCAAATGGCTTGCCGATTTGAATTTGCCTGCCGACCAGTCTGTGAAGGCCATTGGTACCGGTGGGAATATTGTAAAACTGCACTCCCTTGCGGGAACGGCAGCTAAAGAGGCCATGAATCTGCATCATCTGAAAAGCACCAATGCATACATTGAGTCGCTAAGTCACCACGATCGCGTATACGAGCTGAAGTTAAACCCCGATAGGGCAGAGGTTATTAACCATGCCGGCAATATTTTTATTCAGATTATGGAAAGTTGCCATATTCATGAAATTTTTGCGCCCAATGTAGGCTTGAAGGACGGTATTGTAAAACAGCTATGGAAGAAGCGTTTTTTCGCTAAGAAATCTTGAAACTTAGCAATGCCTGCCCCAGTTTCCATATATCTGTGAAACTATTGTAAAGTGGCACCGGTGCCATGCGGATGACATTGGGTTCGCGCCAGTCGGCCACAATGCCTTGTTTAGTGAGGTGATCAAACAATATTTTACCATTTTCATCGGTCAGCAGACTTATCTGACACCCGCGCTCGTTATCGGGAGTAATAATACTGAATCGGAGGCCTGTGTTTTGGTTGCGGCAGTCTTTCAGCATAAAATCCAGGTATCCGGTTAGTTTTTGGCTTTTGTCAGCCAGATTTTGCATGCCGGCTCGGTGGAAAATATCCAGGCTGGCAGCATGAACGGCCATGCCAAACACTGGTGCATTCGACAATTGCCAGCCGGCCGCGCCGGGTTCAGGCTCATAGCCGCGCTGCATGAGGAAACGTTTGTCTTCGCGGTAGCCCCACCAGCCAGCTAAACGCGGTGTTTCGGGGTTGAGAGCATGCCGCTCATGTATAAACACCCCGGAAACGTTGCCGGGACCGCTGTTGAGGTATTTGTAACTGCACCACGCTGCAAAATCTACATTCCATTCATGGAGTTTCAGGGCAATATTGCCTGCAGCATGGGCCAAATCAAATCCTGCGGGTACGCCAGCCTTGTGGGCTGCATCCGTGATGGCAGGAATGTTGAAATACTGACCGGTATAATATTGCACACCACTGAAAAACACCAATGCCAGCTGCTGGGCGTGTTCTTTGATGGCTGCGATGATATCTTCCGTGTGCAGGGTTTGTTCGCCTTCTCTGGGCTTGAGTTCTATGACTGCATCTTCATATTCAAAGCCATGAAATTCTACCTGGCTTTGCACCGCATACATATCGCTTGGGAAAGCCCCGGCCTCCATAATGATTTTGTAGCGCTCTTCATCGGGCCGGTAAAAGCTGGCCATCAGCAGATGCAGATTCACGGTAAGCTGGTTCATTACTACTACTTCGTGTGGCAGTGCACCAACCAGTTCTGCGGTGTTATCAGTTAAAAACTTGTGGTAGTGAAACCAGGGTTTCTTGCCATGAAAATGACCTTCCACACCCCATTTTTGCCAGTCATCCAATTCGGATTGCAGGTATTGTGCAGCGGTTTTGGGTTGCAGTCCCAGTGAGTTTCCGCAAAAATAGACCAGAGAATTGCCATGTTCATCCGAGGGGAAATAGAATTCGTTTCTGAATGAAGCCAAAGCATCGGCCTTGTCTTGTTCCTCAGCAAATACAAGCGTATTGGCAAAATTCATGGGGCAAATTTAAGGAGATGCATGGTTATGAACTCGCATAAATTCATTAAACTCGCAAACATTTTATCGGCATTTTATGAAACTGGAAGATGAAATTAAACAGAGTAAATTCAATTCGCTCCACCAAAAGGTTCTGGTGAATATCATCTTTACGGCAAACTGGGTTAATGCCAAGCTGAGCGATATTATCAAGTCCCACAATATCACCCTGCAGCAGTATAATGTGCTTAGAATTTTGCGGGGCAAATACCCAAAATCAGCCAATCCGGGAGAGATTAAAGCGGTTATGCTGGATAAAAATCCCGATTTGACAAGGTTGTGCGACAGAATGTGCACCCAAGGGCTCATCAGTAGAAATATTGATGAGGTGAACCGGCGCAAAATGAATATTTGCATTACGGATAAAGGCCTGAAGGTACTGGAACAAATCGATCCTGAAATTCAAAAAATCGAAAACAGCATGGTACACCTTCAGGATTCAGAATCTGGGCAACTGAGCGATTTGCTGGATAAAATGCGGGGGTAATGGGTACTGTTAACAATACCTTACAACTCATCCCGCTTCTTTTTCAAAACCTCCAATTCATCGCGCAACCTGGCTGCCTCCATGTATTCCATTTCTTTTGCGGCACGCAGCATATCTTTTTCCGTTCTTGCAATGGCCTTATCCAGCGCATTCTTGTCCATAAACTGAACCACCGGATCGGCTGCCAGCCCTATACGCTCCTCCTGCTCGTAGGGTTGCAAAATATCGCCTTTTTTGGCATCGGCCACCGAGGTTTGTTTTAAGATTTCTTCCCGTGTTTTGCGAACCGTTGTGGGTACAATGCCATGTTCTTCATTATATTCCGTTTGCTTGGCCCGCCTACGGTTGGTTTCATCAATGGTTTTTTGCATGCTCTGGGTCATTACGTCGGCATACATAATTACCTTCCCGCGGTCGTTTCGTGCAGCACGGCCTATGGTTTGCACCAGACTGGTTTCGCTGCGTAAAAATCCTTCTTTATCGGCATCCAGAATGGCGACCAGGCTCACTTCGGGCAAATCCAGACCTTCGCGAAGCAGGTTCACGCCCACCAGCACATCAATGCTGCCCAGACGCAGGTTGCGCAGAATCTCCACCCTATCCAGGGTTTTTACCTCACTGTGAATATAGGAAACCTTGATGCCCAGGCGTTGCAGGTATTTGGTTAGTTCTTCTGCCATGCGCTTGGTTAGGGTGGTTACCAGCACGCGGTCGCCCATTTTGATGCGCTCATCAATTTCTTCCATCAGATCGTCTACCTGATTGCCGCAGGGGCGAATCTCGACGGCGGGATCCAGCAGGCCGGTGGGTCGAATGAGCTGTTCCACAACAACACCCTCGCTCTCCCGGATTTCAAATTCGGAGGGCGTGGCGCTCACATACACGGTTTGGTTGATGATGCGCTGAAATTCCTCAAACTGCAGCGGGCGGTTGTCCATGGCGGCTGGCAGTCGGAAGCCGTAATCCACCAGGTTTATTTTGCGTGCCCGGTCTCCGGCATACATGGCGCGCAGTTGCGGCAGGGTAACGTGGCTTTCATCTATAACCAGCAGAAAATCCTTGGGGAAATAATCCAGCAGGCAAAAAGGTCTGTCGCCGGGCTGCCTGCGATCGAAATAGCGGCTGTAGTTTTCTATGCCGCTGCAATAACCCAGTTCACGGATCATCTCCAAATCAAAGTTTACCCTTTCTTCAAGCCTTTTGGCTTCCAGAAAGCGCTGCTGCTGTTTGAAAAACTCGAGTTGCAACATCAGGTCATCCTGTATTTGGTAAATGATGCTTTGCAAGCGGTCACGGGGCGAAACATAAATCTGGGCCGGATAAATCGCGATATCCTCCAGCGATTCTATTTTATGTCCGCCTTGCGGATCAAAACTGTATAATTCCTCTATTTCGTTACCAAAAAAAGAAATGCGGTAGGCAAAGTCGTTGTAGGCCAGATGCACATCCACCGTATCGCCTTTCACACGGAAGGTTCCGCGTTTAAATTCGGCCGCGGTGCGGCTGTAAAGGCTTTCCACCAAACGAAACAGCACGGTATTGCGGGTAATAGACTGCCCTTTGCTCAGCCGGATGATGGTTTTCTCATAATCCGAAGGATTGCCCGCGCCATAGATGCAGCTCACACTGGCCACCACGATAACATCGCGTCTGCCGGAAAGCAGGCTGCTCACAGTTTTCAGACGCAGTTTTTCAATTTCATCGTTGATGTTCAGGTCCTTTTCGATGTAGGTATTGCTTGTGGGTATGTAGGCCTCGGGCTGGTAATAATCGTAGTAGCTGACAAAATATTCCACGGCATTTTCCGGAAAAAACTGGCTAAATTCTCCATACAGCTGGGCTACCAGGGTTTTGTTGTGGCTGAGCACCAGCACAGGGCGCTGTGTTTGTTCGATGACATTGGCAATGGTGAATGTTTTACCCGAACCTGTAACCCCAAGTAATGTTTGCGCCGGCATGCCTTCATTTACGCCCTGCACCAGTTGCCTGATAGCCTCCGGCTGATCTCCGGTGGGCTGAAAAGGTGCATGAAGTTTAAATTTTGGCATGTTTGGCAAAGTTAACACCAAGGCGTGCCGATTGTTGATAGCTTTTAATCTATATTTATTATATTTGTGTTTCTATGCAAGCTGATATTCACAAGTTGTTTCCCACCCTTGAGCCTGCATTAATTGGGGAGATAAAAAGTTTAGGCAGTATTAGAAGCGTTAGCCGACGATATGTTGGTGAAAACAGGGCAATTTATGCCCAATACCCAGCTGGTGGCAGATGGTTTGGTAAAAGTATACCGTGAGGACCAGGACGGCCATGAATTTTTTATGTATTACCTGCAGCCCGGACAGGCCTGTGCACTTACCCTGAATTGCGCCATACGGCAATTGGATAGCCCTGTAATGGCAAAGGAGGTGCAGGACACCGAACTGATTACCCTACCCGTGCAGGATGTGGACAGGTGGATGCAGCAATACCACAGCTGGAGCAATTTTGTGCTGGACAGCTACAGGCAGCGTTACATGGACCTCATAGATGCTTTTGACCAGGTGGCCTTCCGGCATATGGATGAGCGTTTGCGGATATACTTAAAGAAGCGTATTCTCTTTACACCAAATCTGCGTTAGCACTTTGAAGTCAAGAATGTATTTGATAAGTAAATTGTTTTGAGATATTAATTTGATCATTTCTAAATCTGACGTATTTATCAAAGTCAAAAAGTCTTAAATGAGTTGCTTTTATGCAAATCATATCTGTTTTGTAAGTTATTGATTTATTAACAAAGTCATCGTAATCAATCCATGGGTATGTCACTTGTAACTTGTTCCCGTTTCTAAGTTGTAATTCATGATCAATTAGCCGAAACATTTGCCCATCAAAAATGATGTTTTTTAGTAATATGTCGCCATGAATGTAGTTGAAATGATGCATGGTTTCGATTTCTTTTTCAAAATCTAGCCAAACTTGAAATAGGTTGTGTTTGCTTTTATTGATTGATGACTTTTTAATTACCTCACAATATTGAATAATCTCGTTATTTTTTAATTCTATTACTATATTTGGAAAGCAGCGTAATTTTAGACTTAATTCTGATTGAAGTTTAGCTCGTTGAAGGGCAGTAGAATTATAATTTGGTAATCGCTTGAAAATTCTTAAGTTGCCTTCCTCCATTATGCTATTTTAATCGGTGACGAGTTGATTGTGGTATCAATACTTTCGTAGTAAGATTGATTTTCTTCACTATCTGGTTCGAAATTCTCAGGGGCTATTTCACAATACATTCCGGTATCCAAGTCTCCGTAAGTGTAGCCCTGCCAAATACGGTTATCGATATCAATTGCCTGGAATGTAAACCCATCATCCGTGCCGCTTAGAGCGCTAAAATCCTCGTTATAATATTTAAACTCACTATTACTGTGAATATAAAGCCACAATAAATTTCTCTCCCAATCTTCTTCTCTTGTTTTTTCAATAAACACAAGTTGTAGTGATGGGTGTTCGTCAATAAATTTCAATATTGCATTTTCTGGATTATAGTCGTTGTCATATACTTGAGCGACAATTAAAATTCGAGTGTAACTCGATAAATCCATCCAAGATTGAGGCCATTGAGTTCTAAATTGTTCTGAATTCAAACGTTCGAATACTTTTGTTTTTTTTATTTTTCCTACTCATTTGGCTTTTCGGAATACGCCCCGTTTTTTATATTGGGTTCTGGTCTCCACTTTTTTATTTTTGTTTTCTGTCACTATAGGTGGTCAGCCTGCCTTGAACCGCTATTTTTATTTAACTTGCCCATAACGGTTTGGCGCTTGGCGCAGTGGCGGATTTCGGAGCAC
>VHBA01000044.1 GCA_016872175.1 Sphingomonadales bacterium
GGGGTAATCCAAACGGCGGTAAAGCCCAGGTCTTTGATGTAATCGAGCTTGCGCACCAGTCCTTTGAAATCGCCGCGCCAGGTAACATCCTGGGTATCTTTGATGTTGTTGGAGGCGCCTTTGTACCAACTGCACCATTCGGTGGGGCGGTTGTTTGAGGGATCGCCGTCGTAGAAGCGCGAGGTGATGAGAAAGTAGATACTCTCTTCGCGGATATCGTTCTGTGCCCGCAGCCCGGTGGGCAAGGCACAGATAGCCGATATAAGAATTACCAAAAACCGTTTCACGATGTCAAAAATAGGGAAAAAGGAGTAAGTGTCAAAGTGATACTAAGGGTGATGCTCGGCTTATTTCGCAGGGATCTTAGCACCCCGCCCGCTCCAGCGTCTTCCGCATATCCTCCAGCCAGGCCTCGCGCAGCGTTGCGGGCTGCAATACCTGCACCCTGCTGCCATAACTGCGGATAAACATGTTTAACTCTTCGGAAAGATGCACCATAATGCGCATGTGCAGCCCTTTCTGCGGGTGGTTTTCCAGAATTTCCTGCGTGGGGTGTAACCCTGTGGATAGCACATAACTGGCACTTTCGGGGGTAAACAGCAATTCCACCGCCACGGGCTCGGCATGATTCACCACCGTAATACCCATGGAATGGGCAAAGTAAGATTCCGCATCAAAATCCTCCGTATAAACGTCGGTGGTGAGCATGGCCTCCGTAAAGCGGTCCAGGCCGTAATTGCGCACTTCATTTCTATGTTCGGCAAAAGCCACCAGGTACCAGCGGTTATCAAACTCCTTGAGCAGATACGGATGGATGCGAAAAGGCGCACTTTCCTCGCCCCCAAAGGGCTTGTAGCGCGCTGTCATTATTCTTTTTTGCAAAATCCCTTCCACTGCCGTTTCAAACACGCCCTTCTCGGGCCATTCTGTAGGTACTTCCATCTGAATAACCCGGCGGTTGAGCCATTTACCTGTTGCACTACCCACGCGTATAATACGCTCCAGCTGTTCGATGGGACGGTGAATTTCTGCCAGGTATGGAACCCCGCTGAACTGGTTCAGGATATCCGCGGCATATTTTAATTTTTCAATATCATCGCGGCTGATGGGAACGCCGGTTATGGAATAATTTGCCGTTTCGTAATAATAACCCTTGCGCGTTTTATCGTAGGCAATGGGTGCCATATAGCCCAGGTCTTCGTTGCTCCGCATGTTGTTGATATCCTCATCCAGCGTGCGGTTGCCAATGCGGTAGCCCAGCCGGTTTTCAATGGCATCCATCAAATCTTCCTTGCTGGGAAAAGACCTGCGTTTCAGCATTTCATCGATGATACGATATCGGCCCAGGGCATCTTTGTTAACAGGCATATAAACGAAGGTAGAAATTTATTGTTAAGAAAATCACAATTCATTAAAATATAACAACCTGTTATATTGCCTTTTGGCAAAAGCCAATATTATTAATTACAGGAATTGAGTGCCCGGATAATACGGCCGTCATTTTGTATTTTTCTATCATTCGCAATTCGCTGCAAATCGCTCATTTTTCCCGTATCACAATCACAAAGAATTGCCAGTCTGGCAAGTATCCAGGCGGCATAATCATCAGAAAACATATACAAAATTCGAATACGTTTTGATTTTACAATGGATAAATCCTCCACTTTATTTCCTAACAGCAAATCATACACATGGTCCCGAGAGATGCTGTTTTTTTGATATTTATTCTGAATCATTTTGGCCAGTACATCTCCTTTCGCACTATAGGCTATAGATCTGGCTGCCAACCTGGTAGTTATCAATTCATCAGCCTTTTCGAATCCCCATTCTTTTAACTTGTCCCACATCTCCTCCTCTATTTTTTCGGCTACAAATTCTTCCCAGTTGAATTTTTCTTCTTTTAGCACTGCACTTTCTTCAATAGTTTTTAATGTGGAATTGTGTTCATTGACAATCTGTTTCTCTGCATTACTCAGGTAATGTAAATCATCGGCGGCCCCTTTCATCCCTGCGGCAGATTCACCGAGTGCTTTGGATTCTGCTGAGGCAGCCTTGGCTTCAGAACGCAATGCTGCACCTTCTTTAACGCAGGTTTTAAGCGCACTGCTTAAAAAAACCATAAAAATAATTCCGGCATGGGCTTTTAACATGCCTCAAAAGAACAAAAAATATGTCAATAAAAACCCTGTAAAGTAGCAAATTTTTGTTTTTTCAATCGTCCCTCATAGGATGAATTGGCGTCTTTGGCAATGTCGGCCTTTGCTGTCTTGGATCTACCGGCAAAGGCTGCGGTTTGGGCTTTATTTTAATATGTTTTTTATTTTCTTTATGGCTGAACACCACTACCCCATGATGCCAGGTGGCAAGCCAGATACTGCTGTCAGGAGCTACCACAATGCGGTTGATACCGTCAAATTCGCCATTTAAAGGCACCGAATAAACTTCCCAGTCTTTTTCATTGTTCACGATCAAATGCGCGCCAAACTGGCTCCCTGCCATCAAACGCCCATCGGGCAACACGCCCAACTCATGGGCCGTATACTGCCATGAACCGTTGAAATTATAAAAGGCAGTTTGCGGAATGTTATCCGCTTTTACCCAGCCGGTATCGGTTTTTAGTAAAAGGTTCACGCCGGTAAATGCAGACGCCCACAACCTTCCCTTGCCGTCTTCGGCGGTGCGGTACAGCGCCGCATCAATAATATGAGAACTGCTCGTGTGCCCTATACCCGAATTTTTCGAAAACCGGTAGCGATAGGTACTTCGGCCCGTACTCACATCCACGGCATTATCACCATGGGGCGAAAGTCCCATCACACCTACATCCTCGCACAACAGGGATTTAAATGATCCGTTGCGGTAAAGCACCAGCCCGGAAGTTCCGCCCAGCAGCAAACCATTGTCGGGCACCTTGCAAACTTCCATGGCCTGCAGGCTCGTTTGGGGAAAATCGATGTATTCCCAGGTGTTTTTATTGAGGTGGTAAATGACCAGTTTGCCCACAATACCGCCTATAGCCAGGGTTTGATCATCTATAATGGCGAGGTCGTTGAACCAGAGTAAACAAGCGAATCCGGTAGAATGGGCTTTACTACATGCCAGCCCTTGTTGTCGTAGTAATTCAGCCCAAAATTAGACGTAGCCACCCACGCACGGCTTTAGGAATCAAATTCTATATCGGTGATAAAATTGTACTGTACGCATTTGTTTTCTGTATTGTAAAACGTCCAGCCATAATCATGGAGGGGTTTGCGCATGAGCTGAAGCGGCAGCAACAAAAACAAACAGATAAAACCATATATGCATGCCCATTGATACCATTGATGACACAAAGGTAAATGTCTACCTCCATAGCCCATGGTTTAAACCATAGGCTATGGAGGCTAGGATATAAAAAAAGACCACATTCAGCGGTCTTTTTTTAATCATTTTAGATGAATATTATTTCTTCGGTTCAATCAGTTTGAAGAACTGATCCAGTTGGGGCAAAATCACAATGCGGGTACGGCGGTTGCGGGCGCGGCCCTCTTCAGAATTGTTGTCGGTAACGGGCTTGTGTTCAGCACGGCCTGCAGCAATCAGCCTGGCAGGATCCAGTCCGTATTTGGTTTGCAGCAAGCGAACCACAGCCGTGGCGCGCAGTACGCTCAGATCCCAGTTGTCTTCGAGGATTTTGCCATTCATGGGAACGTTATCTGTGTGGCCTTCTACCATGAAGGTAATGTCTTTCTGGGCTTTCAGCACGGTGGCTACTTTCTCAAGCACTTTCATGGCACCGCCCTCTACTTCAAAACTGTTTTGCTTGAAGAGCAGCTTGTCTGAAATGTCCACAAACACAGCGCTTCCTTCTACCTTAATCTCAACATCCATGTCGTTGATGTCTTTCAGAGCACCTTTCAGGCTCAGCACCAGTTGCATATTCAGAGAATCTTTGCGAGCCATGGCCGACTGCAGATCCTTGATGTAAGAATCTTTGGAACTGATGTTTAGCAGAGACTGCTTAATACTTTCGGCTTGTGCTTTGCTGATAATAGACAAATCTTCCAACTGCCCCATCAGGTTATTGGCATTGGCACGCAGACTCACCATTTCGGCTTCCAGGCGTTTAATTTCGTTGCGCTGTGCCTGTTTGTCGCTCAGACAAACATCAAGCTGGTTGGTAATGCGGTTCAGTGAATCATTAAGCAATACATTCTTGGCTATCTCGGCATTGTATTTCTTCTTGGAAACACAACCTGCCGACACAATCGCAATCGCAGTGAATGCAATGAGGATTTTTTTCATAAATATTAACTATTGAATAGGTTTACGTAAATTTTTTTGCAATATTACAACAAATTACAAATTCCGCGCCAAAAAGATTGTACGCAGATTGTTGAACTCGATGAACCGATATGCTTAGGCCACGAAAATTAGAAAAGCGAGGTGGGACAGACGTATTCCGTAAGCTGAAAACTACCCGCCTTTTTAATCGCAGAAAATCCACCCGCCACATCAATTAGGTTGTTGTAGCCGCGGGCTTTGAGAATAGACGCGAATACCATGGACCTGTAACCGCCGGCACAATGCACATACCAGGTATTGTCCTTGCTTACTTTCAGCATGCTTTCGTTGATATAATCCAAGGGTGCGTTCACAGCGCCTAAAATGTGCTCCGACTGGTGTTCGTCTACCTTGCGTACATCCAGAATGGCCGTTTCGGGGTTGCTTTGCTGAATAGAAGAAAGTTCCTCCGCCGATATACTTTTAATGTTGTCGGTTTCCTTGCCTGCCGCCGTCCAGCTTTCCACGCCGCCGTCCAGGTAGCCGATGGCAAAATCATATCCCACGCGGGCAAGGCGGGTTACCACTTCCGCTTCGCGGCCGGGTTCTGCCACGATGAGAATCTCCTGTTTCAGATCCGGGATGAGGGTACCCACCCAAACCGCAAAACTGCCATCAATGCCAATGTTGATCGCGTTTGGAATAAAGGATTTAGCAAACACCTGAGGAGTACGGGTATCGAGAATTAATGCACCGGTTTCGTTGGCAGCAGCCTCAAACGCAGCGGGAGAAAGGGCCCGGGTTCCGCGCTGTATAACTGTCTCAATATTGTCATACCCCTCAATATTCATCATCACATTTTTGGGGAAATATGAGGGAGGCGGCATCAATCCGGTGATTACTTCCTTGATAAATTCTTCGCGTGTCATGTCGGCGCGCAGGGCGTAGTTGTTTTTCTTTTGGTTGCCGAGTGTATCAAAGGTTTCCTTGCTCATGTTTTTGCCACAGGCAGAACCGGCGCCGTGGGCAGGGTACACAGTGATATCATCGGGCAGCGGCATGATTTTGTTGCGGAGTGAATCAAAAAGATGGGATGCCAGCTTCTCCTGGGTAAGATTATCGGCCACTTTCTGCGCCAGATCGGGGCGGCCTACATCACCGATAAACAGGGTGTCTCCGGTAAAAATGGCTACTTCTTTCCCATTCTCATCTTTCAACAAATAGCAAGAACTCTCCATGGTATGACCGGGTGTATGCAACAATATAAAGGTCATATTACCTACCTTAAACTCCTGTCCGTCTGAGGCCACTATGGCATCAAAGCCGAGTTTCATGGTGGTAGGGCCATACACAATCTGAGCGCCTGTAGCCTTGGCCAGGTCAATATGTCCGGAAACAAAATCTGCATGAAAATGTGTTTCAAATACATACTTGATTTTAACACCGCTTTTTTCAGCACGCTCCACATAGGGATGAATTTCGCGCAGCGGATCAATCACCACGGCTTCGCCTGCCGATTCGATGAAATAAGCACCCTGAGCCAGACAACCGGTATAGATTTGTTCAATTTTCATGTATCAAGCGATTATAAACACAAAGTTCGTAAGGAATTTTGGAATTGTATATCATCAAAGACACAAAAGGGAATAAGTTTAGGGAATTTTTACAGCGTTAGGAGAAGGATACGAACTAAATTTAATGAGGTGAAAAAATTAAAAAGCCCCAACCGGGGCTTTTGTGGAGGATAACGGAGTCGAACCGATGACCTCTTGCATGCCATGCAAGCGCTCTAGCCAGCTGAGCTAATCCCCCTAAAGGATTGCAAAACTAATACTTTACTGCTTACTTGCGCAACTTTTTTACAAATCCCACCACCGCTTCCCCCACCCGCGCCGAGGCGCCTGGCCCGCCTACAGCTGAAGCCAACAATGTGTAATCATCCAACTGCGCCTGACGCTCAGGACCTTCCACCAAACCTTGCAGCTGCTTCGCTATTTTCTCTGCTGTAAAATCGGCCTGTATCAGTTCCGGCACTGCCGGTTTGTTCAGAATTAAATTCACCAAAGAAATGTACGGCACCTTAATCACCCGCTTGCCAATGGCATACGTGAGCGCAGCCACCCGGTAACAAACCACCTGCGGCACGTTTAACAAAGCCGTCTCCAGCGTGGCCGTCCCGCTGGTTACCACCGCAGCAGTGCTGCCTGACAGCACCTCGTAGGTTTTGCCCTGGCACAACTCCATATTATGCAACAAAGCATAGCGATTATAAAACGAAAGATCAAAACTGGGCGCTACCGCCACCCTGAATTTCCAGTCGGGCTTGCGTGCTGCCAATTCCAGCATTACCGGCATGGCATTGTCAATCTCATTGGCCCTGCTGCCCGGTAATAATGCAATATTTATTGAGCTATCGGCATATTGCGATTTAGCTTTCTGTGATTGATTAAAAGAGGCTATTTCATCCATTACCGGATTGCCTACATACGTTGCATTAACGCCATGTTTTTTGAAAAAATCAATTTCAAATGGCAATATGGAATACAGTGCATCCACATTGGCACGAATACCTTTCACACGCCCCGTATTCCAGGCCCACACCTTGGGTGCTATGTAATAATGAACCGGAATTCCTTTTTCATGGGCAAACTTGGCAATGCGCATGTTAAACCCCGGATTGTCTATCAGCACCAGCACATCGGGTTTCCAGGCAAGGATATCTTCTTTTGCCTTGCGCAAAAACCCCGAAATGGAACGGATATTTTTTATCACCTCCCACAAACCCATAAACGCCCGTTCCCGGTAGTGTGATACCAGTTTGCCACCGGCATCCCGCATCAAATCGCCGCCCCAGCAGCGTATATCGGAATCCGCATCGATGGCCTTAATCGCCTTAATCAGGTTGGCTCCGTGCAAATCGCCGCTGGCCTCTCCCGCCACAAGGTAATATTTGCGGGCACGGTTCATGTAAACCAGTTCAGGTCAATAATGATGGTCCACAACGCATTCAGTACCGTGCCTATCAGCCAACCCCGTCCAAAATTGAGCAGTTTGGGATTGCGCATCACCAGAAAGAAAATGCCAATATTGGCGGCTACACCCACCTGGTAATAGGTATTGTAAAATCCTTCACCATGCAAAATGGCGTAAATAATGGTTTGAAACTGTATCCCCTGCGCCATGGCAATCCAGCCTGCCACCAGCATAGGTAGCATGGAGGCAATGAGCAACCCGCTTACCAGTTGAATAACTCTATCCATTTAGATCCCATTTATTAATAGCACCAATGCGCTGATGATCCGTCAAATCAAACATGGTAGGCACGATCGAAATATAGTCATTTTGCAAAGCCCATTCGTCGGTATCCTGCCCCTGATCCATGTTTACAAAGTTACCTGTCATCCAGTAATATGTGCGACCAAACGGATCGGTGCGCTGATCAAAATCCTCTTTCCATTTGGCCTGTGCCTGACGGCAAACCTTAATGCCTTTAATAATGCCGTCCTCAGGTTTGGGGATGTTTACGTTCAGCAGCGTGCCATAAGGCAAATCGTTGTTAAGCACATTTTCCGCAATTTTTTTAATGAAGGGTTTTGCGGGAATAAAATCGGCCTCCCAGCTGTAATCGCAAAGCGAAAAGCCGATGGCTTTCATACCATCAATGGCCCCTTCCATGGCGGCACTCATGGTTCCGCTATAGATGACATTGATGCTGCTGTTGGAACCGTGGTTAATACCCGACACCATCAAATCCGGTTTGCGGGGTAATATTTTATCAATGGCGATTTTCACGCAATCCACGGGCGTACCACTGCACTGCCATGCCTCCACACCCTGAAAAAGTTCCACTTTGGTGAGGCGTATTGGCTGATTAATGGTGATGGCGTGTCCCATGGCGCTCTGGGGTTTATCGGGGGCTACCACAATTACTTCGCCCAGTTCCAGCATGGTTTCCACCAGTGCCGAAATACCCGGAGAGGTAATGCCGTCATCGTTGCTGATTAATATCAGGGGTTTTGTCATGTTGCAAAATTCGGGGATTTATATGGCAGAATTGATATTTTGCATGAAATGGTTGTTGCCATGGGCTTGCAGGGACAGGTCGCGACCTGTCCCAACAATGATATAACCATTCATTCCTGTTGCCATAATCGTGTATATTTGCACCATGCAGGATAAATACGGTTTGCGCGGTGTTTCCAGCCAAAAGGAAGACGTACATAACGCCATACGCCACGTAGATAAAGGCCTTTACCCAAAGGCATTCTGCAAAGTCATTCCCGACCTGCTGGGCAATGACCCTGAATACTGCAACATCATGCACGCCGATGGCGCCGGCACCAAAAGCAGCCTGGCCTACCTCTACTGGCGCGAAACGGGCGACATGAGTGTGTGGAAAGGCATTGCGCAGGATGCCATCGTAATGAACACCGACGACCTGCTCTGTGTGGGCGTTACAGGCCCTTTCCTGCTCAGCAGCACCATTGGGCGCAACAAAAACCTGATTCCCGGAGAAGTTATTGCAGCCATCATCAATGGCACCGAGGCGTTTTGCGCCAACATGCGCGACATGGGCGTTGAAATCTACACCACCGGTGGTGAAACCGCCGATGTGGGAGATTTGGTGCGAACAGTTATTGTGGATTCTACATTAACTGCCCGGGCCAAACGCAGCGATATCATCAGCAACCATACCATTGCACCCGGACAGGTGATTGTGGGTTTTGCATCCTACGGTAAAGCCACGTATGAAAGCGAATACAACGGCGGCATGGGCAGCAATGGCCTCACCAGTGCCCGGCACGATGTTTTCAGCGCGGAGTACCGCGAAAAATATCCCGAAAGCTACGATACAGCCCTGCCTAACAACGTGGTTTACTGCGGCAGTAAAAAACTCACCGATGCGGTGGCCGAAAGTCCGCTGGATGCCGGAAAACTGGTACTCTCTCCCACAAGAACCTACGCACCGCTGGTGCAAAGCATACTGAAAGAATTGCGCCCGGCCGTGAAAGGCATGGTGCACTGCAGTGGCGGAGGACAAACCAAGGTATTGCACTTTACCGATAATATTCACGTTGTGAAAAACAACCTATTGCCCATTCCACCGCTATTCCAAATGATCAAGGAAGAGAGCGGCACGGCATGGGAAGAAATGTTCAGGGTGTTTAACATGGGCCACCGCTTGGAAATTTACACCGACGAAAAATCGGCGGAAACGATGATGCGGATTGCTAAATCGTACGATATCGATAGCCAGATTATCGGCTACACCGAGGCTTCCGATGCCAAATCCCTCACCATTTCAGGTGCATGGGGTGAGTTTAGGTATTGAAAATCAGATGCACAATGGTACTTAAAACAACAACGTTGGCATGCGCATGTCCAAGCACCAAGCCAAGTAAGAGATTTTCCTTAGTAATTTGTTACCAATACCGACCCCGGAGGGGTCGCATGTCTGTAACCCGGAGCGGCAGCGCCGGGTGGGCGACCCAAGGAGCACTAGACCCCGGAGGAGGTCGCATAAACGAGCTATCTAAAGGCTTACGTAAAAAAATGATATGGCTATTTGGTTAAAATCTTATAGCTTTGCATTCAACAACCCTTTAATCAACAAAATGAAAACTTCAATTATTGCTTTTTTTGCCTTGGCCGGGATGCTCGTGTTTTCAGCATCCTGCAAAAAAAAGGAATCTCCTGCACCTGCACCTGTGGCTGACTTTAATTACTCCGGCGATGGCGCCATGGCGCCTGCAGATGTCACATTCACTAATACTTCCGTTAACGCTACTGAATACCTTTGGGATTTCGGTGATGGAACCACCTCAACCGAAAAGGATCCCTCGCGCACTTTCGCAGTAGGAGGCAGTTTCACTATTACCCTCACAGCAAAAGGTGCGGGAGGAACGCACAGCGTCACCAAAACCCTCAGCGTGCTGGATGCTCCAAAAAGCTGCATTATAAAATCAGTGAGCCTATCCCAAATGCCCTTTGCCGATGCCAAGGGCGCAGGATGGGATTTGTTTGACGGTCCCGATGTGTGTTATAAAATCACGAATGCCGCCGGCGATGTATTGGTAGATGGTACCAGTGCACGTTTCGACAATACCGCTTCAAGCAACCTGCCCCGCAATTGGACCTTGAGTCCGGCACATACCATTTCTCCTTTGAATACCGTGAGAAACATCCAGATTCACGATTACGATCTGCTCGATCCCAGCGATTTGATAGGGAGCGTTTCCTTTAATCCGAATGCGTATCTTGGCAGCTATCCGGCATCTGTAACCCTTACAGGGAAAGACATTACAGTGACCCTGGGGTTGCAATGGCAGTGAGGCAGACCCGGTTTTTTATTTTTTCAACTCCGGGACGTGTTATCCTCAAAAACCGCCCAAACACTTGCGCAATTCAAAAATTTGCCATATATTTGCATCACTTTCCTAAACAAATAACGGAAGGGGACAAGCCAAAAGCAGTCCCCTTTTTTATTGACTATGGCAAATTTGGAAACCAGACTCAAGACACTCGTGGAGCAGGAAGCACCTGCTTTCGAACTCTTTTTGGTATCCCACACCGGAACCCCGGCCGGTTTTTATCGTTTTTACATGGATGGAGAAAAACCCGTTACCATGAACCACCTGTCATCCTTTACCCGCCACGTCTCCAAAAAAATAGATGAAGGCGATTTCGGAGATAGAAAATTTACGTTTGAAATTTCCACACCCGGCGCCGACAAACCAATCTCTGACCTTAGGCAATTGCCCAAACACTTCGGCAGAACCCTTGAAATAGAAACGGCAGAGGGAACCAAATTAGAAGCCAAACTGATAGCCCTGCAAGGTAGCGAACTGCAATTGGAAGAGCAGATTGTGCTGAAAGGAAAGAAAACGGAATCCCGGCCCGTTCAGATTGCCTGGGAAAACATTAAAAGTGCAACAATAAAAATAATTTTCAACTAATATGAGCAAAGCTAAAACCAAAGAGCTGGGCATGAGCCTAATTGAGAGTTTCTCAGAATTCAAAGAATTCAAGAACATCGACAGGGCCACCATGATGCGTGTACTGGAAGACGTATTCCGCAGTATTCTGCGCAAGAAATACGGTCCCGAAGCCAATTTCGACATCATTATCAACATCGAAACCGGCGATATAGAAATGTATCACCTGCGCCTGATTGTGGAAGAGGGTGAAGTAGAAGATCCCAGCCTGCAGATCAGCCTCAGCGAAGCACAACAGTTGGAACCCGATTACGCCGTAGGCGAAGATTGTATTCAACAGGTATTTCTGGATGACTTCGGACGCCGCAGCATTCTCAATGCCCGTCAGACCCTGATGAGCAGAATTATAGAACTGGAAAAAGACGAATTGTTCCGTAAATACAAAGACAAGCGTGGCGAAATTATGAGCGGCGAAGTCTATAATGTGTGGAAACGTGAAATCATGGTACTTGACGACGAAGGCAATGAACTGGTTCTGCCTAAGGAACACATGATTCCCCGCGACATGTACAAAAAAGGCGATACACTGCGTGCTGTAATTCACGAAGTGAATATGGACAAAGGTTCGCCCCGCATTATCCTTTCCCGCACCAGCCCTGAATTTCTGGAGCGCCTGTTTGAACTGGAAGTTCCCGAAATCCTGGACGGCCTGATTACCATCAAAAAGATTGTAAGAGAGCCCGGTGAACGCGCCAAAGTGGCTGTGGAAAGCTATGATGACCGCATTGATCCTGTAGGGGCATGTGTGGGTGTGAAAGGTGCACGTATTCACGGAATCGTGCGTGAACTGCGCAATGAAAATATTGATGTAATCAACTACACCACTAACCTGTCTCTGTTCATTCAGCGTGCTTTGCAACCCGCAAAAATCACCCGCATGGAGCTGGACGACACCAACAAAAAAGCCGATGTGTTTTTGGATGCCGACCAGGTATCGCTGGCCATTGGCAAAGGTGGCCACAACATCAAGTTGGCCGGCAAATTATCTGGTTACCAAATTGAAGTTTACCGCGTAAATGTGGAAACACAGGATGAGGATGATGTGGAACTTGATGAATTCCTGGATGAAATCGATGCCTGGATCATTGACGAATTTAAGAAAATTGGCCTGGACTCTGCACGCTCCGTACTGAGAGCCAGCAGCGAGGATCTTGTTCGCCGCACTGAATTGGAAGAAGAAACCATTCAGCAGGTGAAGGATATCCTGAGAGCTGAATTTGAAGACTGATAGGTGATGATGCTTTTCATTCCATGAAAAATATCGTCGCCACAACGGTGGAAATATGCAAAGCAATGCCGCATACAACCACCGACATAGCGAATAGAGAGGTTTAGTTCCGCCGGCCCGCATGCCGACGGAACCAAACCCCGATATTCCGAATTGGCATTGCAGAGGATAAAACGTAAATTTGAACACGAAACATGGCGGAATACCGTTTAGCTAAAGTTGCAAGCGAGCTTAATCGCAGTTACCAGATTCTGGCTGACACCCTTAAAGGAAAGGGTTTTAGCGTAGATGCAAAACCAACTACCAAAATTACCGAGGAAATGTACCAGGTGCTGGTACAGGAATTTGCCGCGGACAAAAGTGCCCGCGAAGAGGCAAATAAACTCAAAACCAATCGCGAGGGAAAACCATTGGCCCCACCGCCGGCAACCAAACCCCTGGCAACCAAAACAGAAGAGCCGGAACCCGCCAAACCCCTGGCCCCCGTAAAACCTGAAGTTACGGCAACTCCCCCTGCAGAGGAAACTGAAAAAATGGAGGCCCACAAAGAAGAACTCAGCGGACCCAAAATTTTAGGCAAAATAGAAATTGCTATCAAAAAGGGCAAAGCATCCAAAACTGAGGATAAACCGGAAGCGAAAAAACCGGCCAAAAAAGAAGAAAAATCTGTAGAGACACCAGTAGTGGTAGAGCCTGAAACCACCACTGCTGAAGCACCCGATACACTGGAAGAGGATGAGGATGTTGAAAAAGTTGAAACCAAATTCGAAAAGCTATCCGGTCCTAAGGTTTTAGGAAAAATTGAGTTACCCAAAGATTCACCCAGCGGGGTGAAAAACCTGGCCGATGAAGCCCGCGATGATTTGAGAGAGAAGCGGAAACGCAAACGCAAAAAAGTGGGTGGTGAAAAGGTTGCCGTTCAGGATAAAATCAAAGAAGAAGAACGCATCGCCAAAGAGAAGGAGAAGACCGATCCCAAAGCAGAAATCTCGCAGAAAGATGTCCGCAATAAGGTAAAAACCACCATGGGCAAACTGGGTGGTGCCGGACAAACACGCGGATTGAAACAAAAACTCAAAACCCAGCGCAAAGAAGCCCGTGAATACACGCGGATGGAGGAACGAGAACGCCTGGAAAAAGAAAGTAAAATAGTTAAAGTTACTGAATTTCTTACCGCAAACGACCTGGCCAGCCTGATGAATATACCGGTGACCAAGGTAATTTCTACCTGTTTTGCAATCGGTATGATGGTAAGTATCAACCAGCGTTTGGATGCAGAAACCATTCAATTGGTGGCAGGTGATTTTGGTTTTGAAGTGGAATTTGTAGATGCTGAAGCACAGCTCGAAGTGGAAGAGGATGAAAACGATGCACCCCAAGACCTGCAGCATAGACCACCGATTGTCACTGTTATGGGACACGTTGACCATGGTAAAACCTCGCTGCTTGATTATGTGCGTAAAGCCAACGTTATTGCCGGAGAAGCCGGAGGCATTACCCAGCATATCGGAGCTTATGAAGTAACCCTCTCCGACAGCCGTAAAATAACATTCCTGGATACACCCGGTCACGAAGCATTTACAGCGATGCGAGCACGTGGTGCCAAGGTTACCGATATCGCGATTATCGTAATTGCGGCCGACGATAGCGTGATGCCACAAACCCGGGAAGCCATTGCGCATGCGCAGGCTGCCGGTGTTCCTATGGTATTCGCTTTCAATAAAATTGACAAGGAAGGTGCCAACGCCGATAAAATTCGCGAGCAGCTTGCCGGTATGAACATCCTGGTGGAAGACTGGGGCGGAAAATTCCAGTGCCAGGAAATATCAGCCAAAAAAGGCCTGAATGTAGATAAACTACTCGAAAAAGTATTGCTCGAGGCAGAAATCATGGAGCTGAAAGCCAACCCTGACCGCAAAGCCAAGGGAACGGTCATTGAAGCCACTATGGAAAAAGGTCGCGGTATCGTGTGCAGTATGCTGGTTCAAACCGGAACCTTGCGTGTAGGCGACAACATGGTTGCTGGTCCTCACTATGCCAAAGTACGTGCGCTTTTCAATGAGCGTGGAAATAAAATAGATTTTGCACCACCAAGTACACCCGTAAAAATGCTGGGTTTCAGCGAAAACCCTACTGCGGGCGACATGTGGGTGGTAATGGCAGAAGAAAGCGAAGCCAAAGAACTGGCCACCAAACGTATGCAGCTTGTTCGTGAACAGGGAATACGCACCAAACGCCATATTACACTGGATGAAATCGGACGCCGTCTGGCAATCGGAAACTTCAAAGAACTTAAAATTATCGTTAAAGGTGATGTGGACGGTTCTGTGGAAGCATTGTCGGATGCCCTGCTGAAACTAAGTACCGAAGAGGTAATGGTTTCCGTAATTCACAGTGGTGTGGGACAAATATCGGAAAGCGATGTGCTGCTGGCCTCTGCTTCAGACGCCATCATAGTGGGCTTCCAGGTTCGACCCAGCGCCAAGGCGCGTCAGCTTGCTGAGCAGGAAGAAATTGACATTCGCCACTACTCCGTAATTTACCAGGCCATTGAAGAGGTGAAAAGCGCCATGGAAGGCATGCTTAGCCCCGAAGTGGTGGAGAAAATCGTGGGTAACGTGGAAGTACGCGAAGTATTCAAAATCAGCAAAGTTGGCAGCGTAGCCGGTTGTATGGTTACCGACGGAAAAGTGGAACGCAAGAATAAAATCCGTGTTATTCGCGACGGTGTGGTTATTCATACCGGTGAACTCGCATCACTGAAACGCTTTAAGGACGACGTGAAGGAAGTATTGCGCGGCTTTGAATGCGGTCTGCAGATTGAGCGCTTCAACGATATTGAAGTAGGCGACTACCTGGAAGTGTACATCGAAGAACAGGTGAAACGCACCCTGTAAGGTTATAAAGATGGAACTAACCACCCGCAAATTCTGGTCGGATTACTGGCACAGTAAAAACGAGGAGTTCGAAAAGCCTGTAAAACAGGATTACATATTCACCCCTCTTTTCCGTGAAATGCTGTCCGGCATGAATTTTAAGGACGCTTGCGAACTGGGTGGTTTTCCGGGTACCTTCTCCATACACGTAAAACGTGATTTGGGGGTGCCCTGCTCCCTGGTGGATTATTTTATCGACGATGCATTGCTCCACCGCTTTTTACAGGCCAACAACCTGGCCAGTGATGCACTTGCCTGGAAGGAAGCTGATATTCTGGTTAATGAACCGGCCCACCAAACATACAACTTTGTTTTTTCCATCGGACTTATCGAACATTTCGAAAACACCTCCGAGATTTTGCAATCGCATGCAAAATATGTGAAACCCGGGGGCAGGCTGTTAATTATTTTACCTAATTTTACCGGAATTAATGGTTGGTTTCAGCGAAGGTTTGACAGGGAAAACTATAACAAACATTATATCCCCTGCATGAATCCTGTGTTATTAAAAAACACATTGTTTGAACTGGGTGGAAAACATGTTCAGGGTGGTTTTCTCGGTAATTTCAGTATTTGGCTTGAAAATTATCCGTCGCAACCGTTGTGGGTTAAGATGTTTTTTAAATCAACATGGTTTGCAGGCAAGGTTTTTACCAAGTTGTTCGGTCTGAATAACAAAACTACAGCACCCTACATCTGGGTTGCCTGCGATTTTTAAAGCAGAGCACGTATGGAGTTTTTATATGACACAGACCCAACTTAATCTTTACAGAGCATTATAATTGCTCCCTTTGTATTTAATTTGCATTGTTTTTGGGTGAAACCAGAACAGCACACAGATTCATGAAGTTAATTATTCCTATGGCCGGTATGGGAAAACGCATGCGGCCCCATACACTCACCGTTCCCAAACCCCTGCTGCCTGTAGCAGGCAAGCCCATCGTTCACTGGCTCATTGAAGATATTGCCGCTGTCTGCGACCAGCCCATTGATGAAATTGCATTTGTTATTGGTGACTTTGGATCAGAAACCGAAGCACATCTGCTTCAGATTGCTCAAAGCGTGGGTGCCAAAGGGCGTATATGTTATCAGGATGAACCGCTGGGTACCGCCCACGCCATTCTTTGTGCCAAAGAAAGCCTGCAGGGTGAAGTAATTGTGGCCTTCGCCGATACGCTGTTCAGTGCTGAATTTCACCTGGACACCAATCCCGACGGGGTGATTTGGGTGCACAAGGTCGACAACCCATCCAGTTTTGGCGTGGTTAAACTCGACAGTGATAACAATATTACCGATTTTGTGGAGAAACCTGCAGCGTTCGTTTCTGATCTCGCCATCATCGGTATCTACTACTTCAAAAGCGGTGAAACCCTGCACAATGAACTGCAATACCTCATCGACAATAACATCAGGGAAAAAGGCGAGTATCAGCTCACCAACGCGCTTGAAAACATGAAAAACAAGGGAATGCGCTTTAAGCCGGGCACAGTGGATGAATGGTGGGATTGCGGGAATAAAGATGCTACGGTAAATACCAATAAGCGTTTGCTGGAAACCCGTAGGGAACTCTTTCATATTGCACCGGAAAGATTCAATGGCGGCACACAAATTATTCAACCCTGTTTTATTGGTGAAAATGTAGAACTCAAGGGCTGTACCGTTGGACCCTATGTGAGCATCGGCAATAATACCAAGCTTGAAAACTGTGTGGTTTCTAACAGCATCATCCAAAATAACAGCCATATTAGCAACCTTAATTTCACCAACAGTATGATTGGCAATCATGTAAGCTTAAATGGTGAAAGTTGCGAGCTGAGTATCGGAGATTATTCCACTCAATCATGATGCGGTACGGCAGTTTCCTGCTGCCGTTATTTTGGGTGGCCTGGGGTTGCGGTACACGTAAACCGGTTCCTGATGCTTCGTCGAAAGCCATTGATACTGCCGCATTGCGTGAAATATATTATGCTGCAGAGTTGCATTATATTCAGGAAAACTGGAAACAATCTGACTCTTTGTTCAGGCGATACATCAGAAGCAATATGCCGCCGGGTGCTGCCTATCACCGTCTTGCCTGCATTGCCTACAAAAACGGCCGATTTGATGATGCCCTTGCGCTGAATGCCAAAGCAAGAAAGGCAGATACTGCCATAGAAGCATGGCTTTGGCTGGATGCGGAACTATACCGCCGCAAAAGTGAATTTAACAAGGCTGGCGACATATTCGCAGCATACACCATTAAACATCCCCGTGCCTGGACAGCGTATTACGATGCCGCCAGGTGCTATGCTATGGGTGGCTATGATGCTTCTATTCTTGAATTGTGCGACCGCTGGGAAAAGGCCTTTGGTCTTATGGAGCCCATTGTAGAATTCAGGGTTACCACCCTGGGAATAATGGGCGAACCCGAAAAAGCTGCTGAACAGTGGGCCGCCCTCAGAAGAAAATATCCAGATCGCCGCTATTATCGCTACAAACAGGTTAATACACTGAAAGAATATGGTGCCTCGGACCAGGCAAAACAACTGCTTGATACACTCATTCAGCAGGATCCGCAGGACTTTGAACTTCAGGGACTTTACTGTGAGTTGATGACGGCTTCCGCCGATTCTGTATTATCGCCATATATTCAGCAGATTGCAATTACAAAAGGATTGTCCTTCGAATCAAAATGGAAATGCTTTCAAACATTTACCGATCTGACTAATCCGGCCTACGATTCCTGCGAGCAAATGCTCCGCAACTTGTGTCAGGCTCACCCAAACGAACCAGAAGCTCTTGAAGCGCTGGGATTATGGTGTTTGTATCATGGGAAAGCCGGTGATGCTGCAAAATACCTCAAGCAAACCCTTAACCTGGAAGAGCAGACACTTATATTGTGGAGCCAATATCTAACGGCATTATCTATTGGATGTGAAACACAAAAAATGCTTTCTGAAACAGATACCCTTATGGAATTGTATACCATGGTGCCTGAAAGCTATCAGATGAAAGCAATTGCACTAACAATAAATGGTAAATCAGACGAAGCCCTGCGCGTATACACAGATGGTGAAAGATTGTTTGATCCCAATACAAAACTGGTGGCAATGAAAAATTATATTGGGATTCAGGCGGGGAAAAAAGAAGAGGATCTGGATATTGATTACGTTTCACCACCAGCCCATACAGAAGCCACAATGACAAGGATAGAATTGGCATTAGGCCAAAAAAAGTGGGAGGACGCAGCATACTTGCTAAATTCAATTTTTGAAGACCCGGTAAACTTAAATTTCCGAAGTTTTGGTTCGGATAATAATGGCTGCTACTGGGCATTTTTTCAGTGCGTAGTTCAACAGGGTCAACTTGCTTTACTTACAGGACAAAATCAGGAGGCTGCTATTAAC
>VHBA01000045.1 GCA_016872175.1 Sphingomonadales bacterium
GATACAGTGAAAACCTGCATTCATACGTAAACAATATTAACACCATTGAAGGGGGAACCCACGTTGCGGGTTTCCGCAGGGCCCTTACCCGAACCTTGAAAAGCTATGCAGAAAAGCAGAAATTGCTTGATAAAGTAAAAGTGGAAATCAGCGGTGACGACTTCCGGGAGGGCCTTACCGGTGTAATCAGCGTAAAAGTGGCGGAACCTCAGTTTGAAGGACAGACCAAGACCAAACTTGGCAACAACGAAGTAATGGGTGCCGTAGACACCACCGTAGGTGAAATGCTGGAAAACTTCCTTCAGGAAAATCCCAAGGAAGCCAAAGTGATTGTGGACAAGGTAGTTTTGGCGGCACAGGCACGTGCTGCAGCACGTAAAGCCCGTGAAATGGTGCAGCGTAAAGGCGCTATGAGTGGCATGGGGCTGCCAGGAAAACTAAGCGACTGCTCCAAAACAGATCCTGCCATCTGCGAAATATTCCTGGTGGAAGGAGATTCTGCAGGCGGAACCGCCAAACAGGGCCGTGACAGAGAGTTTCAGGCAATTTTGCCACTACGTGGAAAAATCCTGAACGTAGAAAAAGCCCTGGAGCACAAAATCTATGAAAATGAAGAGGTTCGTAATATGTTTACCGCATTGGGTGTGCACATTGGCACAAACGAGGAGGGAGATAAAGAACTGATTCTGGATCACCTCCGCTATCATAAGGTGGTAATTATGACAGATGCTGACGTGGACGGATCACACATTCGTACCCTGATTCTTACGCTGTTCTTCCGTTATATGAACAAACTGGTTCAGAACGGCTATCTGTATATTGCTACTCCCCCATTGTATCTGGTTAAAAAAGGCCAAAAGAGTGCCTACGCATGGACTGATGCGGAACGCGATATGCAGATTAAACAACTTGCAGGTGAAGGCAAGGAAGACAGCGTGAATGTTCAGCGATATAAAGGCTTAGGAGAAATGAATGCAGAGCAGCTTTGGGAAACAACCATGGATCCTGCACGCAGAACACTCAAGCGTGTGACACTTGAAAGTGCAGCAGAAGCTGACCGTGTGTTTAGCATGCTCATGGGTGACGAAGTTCCACCCCGCCGAGAGTTTATCGAAGCCAATGCACGCTACGCCAAGATTGACGCATAAGCATTATTGAAACTTTATGGATTTTATTGGGCTCAAACGTCCGATAACCCTGGCAGGTAAATACAATACCAGCCAGCATATTAAAATTGTGCCTGTATTTACCCAAAGTATTTGCATGGGATTAAATTCAATCAGCACTTTATTTACGTAGTATGTTTCGGTATTCAGGGTTATGAATCCAAAGTGGTACTGCAGCCAGCAAAGGCCTAATCCTAAAGCGTTTCCGAGCAATAAGCCCATACCCGTAATAAATGTAACCTGGTATTGAAAAATTTTACGAATTCCCGATTCTTTGGCACCCAGGGCTTTCAGCGTTCCAATCATGTGGGTGCGCTCGGTTATAAGGATAAGTAGCGTGGTACACATGCCGATTACCGCAACCAGCAGCATAAGGGTTAAAATAATAATCACATTCGTATCCAGCAGTGCCAGCCAGTCAAATATTTGCCTGTTGTAGCGTTCTGCCACTTGGATGTTGAAAATACCCGCTGGTAGTTTTTTATTCAAATTATTTACTACTTCCACAGCAGGCAAAGTGTTATCCAGTTTTAGCTCCCACTGCGTAAATCGTGCAGATGGTGGTAAAACTTTTTGTACCAGACCAATATGGGTGATAAAATGCACCTTGTCATAATCATCGAGTCCGGTAGCAAAGACGCCCACTATGCGAGGGCGAATGGCACGGGGGCGGCGGTTGCCACTGCTGTCTTCCTTAAAGAAAATAGCCTGCAAAAACATACCTGTATCCAGTCCAAGTCTGGTAGCGGTGAGTTCTGAAATAATAGCTGTTGTTGTGTCTTGGTCAAAATCAGGAACTTTCCCTCGTGTAAGCTGATATTGTAAAAATGAGAAATCGTAGTTGTTGGAAACCCCTTTTGCAACCATACCCTCAATTTCATTTTCTCCTTTTACAATACAGGGCCTTACTGCACACACAGAAACAGACTGAACACCCTTCACTGACTGAATATCAGTGGTAAATGCCAGTAGCTTAGCACCCATAGGAATAGGTTCTGAGCCCTCAGTATTGATAATATCGTCAATTACCAGGTCGCCATTTATGCCAATAACCTTATTTTTGATACCGGATTGAAAACCTGAAACCGTGGAGAGTGCAATGAACATCACCGCCGAGCTGAGTGCTACTGCTACAATGGCCAAACGAACAATTGACCGGGAGAAAGATCCTCTTCCGGAAGCAGACAGTCGGCGAGCCATAAACAAAGGCCAGTTCATTGTTGCTTCAAAAGTACAGCGAAAGTGGTTTACTGCACTTATGCTTTTAGCATTACTGTTGCCACTTACCGGAGGTTCACAAGCTGTTATAACCGGAGCCGAGCGCACGGAAGACTATTATTCTTTGTTAAAAAAGAAACGTATTGCTGTGGTGGCAAACCAAACATCACAGGTTGGAAAAGTGCATCTTATAGACACCCTGCTGACTTTAAAAATCAGGGTAAAGAAGGTTTTTGCACCAGAACACGGCTTCCGTGGACATGCTGCCAATGGTGAAAAAGTAGCTTCCGGAACAGATCCAGTAACTAAACTGCCCATAATATCCCTGTATGGCAAACATGTAAAACCTACCAAAAAAGACCTGGAAAGTATTGATGTTGTGATTTTTGATATTCAGGATGTAGGGGTACGTTTTTACACCTACCTTACCACACTGCACTATGTAATGCAGGCGTGTGCTGAAAACGGCAAACATTTGATTGTGCTTGATCGACCGAATCCCAATGGACATTACATGGATGGTCCTGTGCTAAAACCCGGCTATGAAAGCATGGTGGGCATGCATCCTATACCTTTGGTGCATGGTATGACTTTGGGAGAACTCGCCCGGATGATCAATGGTGAAAGATGGCTAAGAACTGCTGACACCTGCAAATTGACGGTGATTCCCGTAAAATACTGGGACCACAACACTGCATACATACTTCCTGTGCCGCCATCGCCAAATTTACCCACACAAGAAAGTATCATGCTCTACCCAACGTTGGGCCTTATGGAAGGAACCATTATGAGCATGGGTCGCGGCACAGACAAGCCATTCGAGTGTTTTGGCGCTCCCTGGCTTAAAGATGGACACTATAGATTTGTTCCTAAAAACATACCAGGTAAAGCAGTAAATCCGCCATATTTAGGTGACACATGCCGTGGATTTCTTCTTTCGGATTTTGCGCGAAACTATATCGCAGGCAGCCGTCAACTTTATATAGAATGGTTTGAAATGCTGTTAAATGCATGCCCTGATAAACAAAAGTTCTTTAATCCGTTTTTTGACAAGCTGGCAGGCGGCCCGGAACTTAGGACTGCCTTAATGGGTGGCACATCCATCAAGAAAATCAGGGAAGCGTGGAAAGATGATTTGTTTCAGTTTACCTACAAGCGCAACCGCTACTTGCTGTATCCGTGTATTCAGGGCATGGGGCATACAAAACCATAAGTGCGGTTTCTGTGTTTACTTTGCAGTATGAAACCTATAATTTTCAGTATGATTGCCCTGTGCTTGTTTGCCTGTGGCAGCAAAAGCGGTTCCGCTGCCTATGGCGAAAAAATTGACACAACCAAAGCAGTTACGGTTGACGTTGCATTAGAAGCATTTGAAAGTACCGGAAAAGAAGTTGCAACTATCAAAGGACAGATAAGCCAGGTATGCACAGGCGAAGGATGCTGGTACACACTAAAAAACGGCGGAGCAGAGCAGTTTGTGGGTTTTGAGAAATTTACCGTACCCAAAGACATAGCGGGCAGGCAAAGTGTGGCAGCAGGCCATTTTTACCGCGACACCCAAAGTGTGGAGGCACAGCGTGAAGGACTTAGTAAAGAAGACGCTGATAAAATAACCGAGACCAAGATATCGGTGCAGTTTATGGCGGTGGGAATTGTGGTGGAAAAGTAATTTAGCCGTTAAAACCACGCTTCAATATTGGGGCTGAGAGTTATCTGAATCAGACATTGCTGCGTTATCAATTTTTTCCGCTAAATCTACAGAGTATTCCGTGAATGGTCGAGTAAATCATTGTCAAATAGAAACAAACAGGTTATGGCTAACTGATATTTATTATTGGGGAATTTTTTTAGCAGTTTGCCATAATATTCCAGTTTTCCATAATGGGGTTTACTTTATCTCAAAAGAATTCATAAATGCCGTAGTAAAGTTTCCTTTGCGGAAATCTTCGTTTTGCATAATCTGCTGGTGAAGCGGAATGGTGGTTTTTACCCCCTCAATCACAAACTCACTCAGCGCCCTTTCCATTTTCACTATGGCTTCCTCGCGGGTTTGGGCAGACACAATCAGTTTGGCAATCATACTGTCGTAGAAAGGAGGAATGCTATAGCCGGCATAAATATGTGAATCCACCCGTGTGCCGTGGCCACCGGGCTTGTGCATAGAGGTGATGGTTCCGGGACTAGGACGGAAATTGTTGTAAATATCTTCGGCATTCACCCTGCACTCAATGGCACACTTGGTGGGCTCGTAATCCTTACCGCTGATGGGCACACCGGCCGCAATGAGGATTTGCTCCTTCACCAAGTCATAGTTGATTACCTCCTCGGTAACGGGATGCTCCACCTGTATACGGGTATTCATTTCCATGAAATAGAAATTGCGGTGCTTATCTACCAGAAACTCTACGGTTCCTACACCTTCATATTTGATGATTTCGGCGGCAGCTTTTGCTGCTTTGCCCATCTTCTTGCGCAGTTCGGGTGTCATAAACGGACTGGGGGTTTCCTCTATCAGTTTCTGGTGACGGCGCTGAATGGAACAATCGCGTTCGCTGAGGTGACAAACCTTGCCAAACTGGTCACCGGCAATCTGTATTTCGATGTGGCGGGGCTCCTCGATGTATTTCTCCATATACAGACCATCATTACCAAAAGCGGCTCCTGCCTCCTGTTTGGCGCTGTTCCAGGCGTTTTCAAGTTCATCGTCGACCCACACAATGCGCATGCCACGACCACCGCCACCGGCAGTAGCCTTGATGATAACGGGGTAGCCAATTTTCTTGGCAATTTTGAGGCCTTGCTCAATGCTTTCCAGCAAACCATCGCTACCTGGAATGGTAGGCACACCGGCCTTTTTCATGGTATCTTTTGCATTGGACTTATCCCCCATAGAATCAATTTGCTCCGGAGTGGCACCAATAAACTTAATGCCATGATCACGGCACAGGGCGCTGAACTTGGAGTTTTCACTCAAAAATCCATAACCTGGGTGTATGGCGTCGGCATTGGTAACTTCAGCAGCAGCAAGTATGCGGGGCATATTCAGGTAGCTGTCTTTGCTGGCTGGCGGGCCGATACAAACAGCTTCATCGGCAAAACGCACATGCAAACTTTCTTTATCTGCCGTTGAATATACCGCTACCGTTTTTATCCCCATCTCACGGCAGGTGCGAATGATACGTAGGGCAATTTCGCCACGGTTGGCAATTAAGATTTTTTTAAACATAAGAATCTGTTTTTACAGAAGATTATGCGGGCTCAACCAAAAACAGGGGCTGATCGTATTCTACAGGAGTGGCATTTTCTACCAGCACCTTAATGATGCGGCCGCTCACTTCGCTTTCAATCTCGTTAAACAACTTCATGGCTTCAATGATACAAACCACCTTGCCGGATTTAACCTCATCACCCACATTTACAAATGCAGGGATATCAGGATTAGAAGAACGATAGAAAGTTCCCACCATAGGAGATTTGATGGTAACGAGATTATCATTTTTAGCTGCGGGAGCTGCAGCGGGCGTTTCAGGAGCAGACGCTACTACAGGTGTAGTCGGAGCAGCGGGCATAGCTATTTGCTGGGGTATTGCCATTGGTGCCATAGAGGTTACCTGAACGGCATTCTTTTTAATGCTTAGTTTAAAATCTTTGCGGGTGATTTCAACTTCATCTACACCGGTAGTTGATACAAACTTGATCAACGCCTGAATTTCTTTTAAATCCATATTTAGAATTTTGAGTAGGCAAAGAAACGGTAAATTTCAAAAAAACAGGCAAAAAAGACCCAAAATCGGCCATTTTTTTATCAATATACGCAATTTTTTGCAGAAAAACAAGAAAAAACGAGAAAACAATCTGTTTAGAAACCAACTCTAAAACCAGCCTGAAGCGCGCTCTTTGCCATGCCCATTTCGGTGTAAAACGCAATATTTTGAGACAGGCTATAGGCCAATCCCAGGGTTACATCAGCACCAAGACTTGGAAACGACAATGAACTGGGAATTCGTTTTTCAACAACACCAAGATTTACAGGAAAATCCCAACGGTCTGCTATAGGATCGTTTGATGTGACCCTGACGGTGTTCATCCTCAAACCAATACCAAGTCCCATATAAAAATCCCAAACACCATCATTTAATACATGGTAATTGATACGAGCAAGCGTGCTCCAGCTTTTATAGGTGAGATCACCGGCAATGCGCACATTCTGATTATTCAAACTGTCCATGGCCACATGCGCAACTAGGCCACCAGTGGCGATATTCAAACCTACTCCAAGATGATTGGAAACTGCATACTCGCCTTTTACATATACATTAGGAACCTTGGAAAAGTTTACCTCTTTCCAGCTTCCCAGCAATGATTTTTCAAGGGTTCTCGCCAGAATAAAATTGGCATTGATAAGGCCAAAGCCACCACTGATGTATGTTTTACCCTTGGTAAAAGCCGAATAATCTACTTCTGCACGGTAAGTTTCCGTTTGACCGGAAAGCCAACGAATATTCAACCATGTAAAAAGAACACAAAGGGATTTAAGTCTCATTACAATGGAATATTGCCGTGTTTTTTGCGTGGCAGGTTTCGAACTTTATTCTCCAGCATCTCAAAAGCCATAATAAGTCTGTGGCGGGTTTCTTCGGGGAAAATGACTTCATCCACAAAGCCGCGTTCTGCAGCACGGTAAGGATTGGCAAAAATGCCTGCATATTCTGCTTCCTTCTCTTTCAGGGCCTGCTGAGAATCAGCGGCGGCATCTATTTCTTTCTTAAAGATAATCTCAGCAGCGCCTTTGGCTCCCATTACTGCGATTTCAGCTGTGGGCCAGGCAAAATTCATGTCGGCACCAATATGTTTGCTGTTCATTACATCATAAGCACCACCGTAGGCTTTGCGGGTAATAACGGTTATGCGGGGCACGGTGGCTTCGCTGAATGCATATAAAAGCTTGGCGCCATTGGTGATGATGGCATTCCATTCCTGATCCGTTCCTGGCAGAAAGCCGGGCACATCTTCCAGCACCAACAACGGAATATTGAATGCATCGCAAAAGCGCACAAAACGGGCACCTTTCTGGCTGCTATGAACATCGAGCACTCCGGCCAGATGGGCAGGCTGATTGGCCACTATACCAATGCTTTTTCCTGCCAGGCGGGCGAATCCTACGATGATGTTTTCCGCATAGGCCTTGTGCACTTCGAAAAAACTGGCTTCGTCCACAATGTTTTCAATCACCTCGCGGATATCATACGGCTGGTTGGGATTATCGGGTATAATATCTTTTAGGGCATCGCGGGATTCATTGCCTGCATGGTAGGGCAAGGCAGCCGGTTTTTGCTCGCAGTTCTGGGGCATATAGCTCAGCAATTGCTTGATATTGAGGATAGCTTCCACCTCATTGGCGGCGGTAAAATGTGCTACTCCGCTTTTGCTGCTGTGTACAGAAGCGCCACCCAACTGTTCGCTGCTCACATCCTCGTTGGTAACGGTTTTCACCACGTTGGGACCGGTAACAAACATATAGGAAGTATTTTCCACCATCATGATGAAATCGGTGAGGGCGGGAGAATACACGGCACCACCCGCACAAGGGCCCATAATGGCGCTAATCTGGGGCACTACCCCGCTGCTCATTACGTTGCGGTAGAAAATATCGGCGTAGCCGCCTAAGGAAACTACGCCTTCCTGAATACGGGCACCACCACTGTCATTGAGCCCAATTACCGGAGCGCCGTTTTCCATGGCCATGTCCATGATTTTGCAGATTTTTTCGGCATGGGTTTCAGAGAGTGAGCCACCAAAAATGGTAAAATCCTGCGAAAACACGTAAACCAGGCGTCCGTTTACCTTTCCGTAGCCGGTTACTACACCATCGCCCAGAAATTGCTGACTTTCCATGCCAAAATCCTTGCTGCGGTGGGTAACAAAGGCCCCAATTTCGCAGAAACTGCCCTCATCAAGCAGCAGATTCAGGCGTTCGCGGGCGGTAAGTTTTCCTTTGGTGTGCTGGGAAGCGATACGTTTTTCACCACCACCCTGCTGAGATTCGGCACGTTTGGCCTCTAAGATCCGGCGAGCATTAGACATTAGGGCAAAAATACGGATATGCCGCCGATTTTGCGAAATCGAGTTTACAGGGTTTCCAGCAGCAACCGTCCTGCGTGCATAGCAGCATTGGCAGAAGGATAGGCGGCAAAATCGCCCGTAGCAATAACTCCCTCTTGCAGTTGAATCAATTCAGGTTCAAATCGCATAGAATCCAGTTCAGGCAGGGCTAACGGCACTGAGATAGCTTTCAAAAAAGCGATTGGATGCTGAATGGCGTTCATCTTTTTTAACTCATCAACAACCAGATTTTCCATACCTGCCTGGTATGCCAAACCCGGCCTTAACGAACTACTGATTAAGTGTTTGCCCTCGGGGCTGTATCCCGGCTGAACGGCTGACGGCATGCAGAAATGGTTGACTAAACCACCTTCATTTGCATTTAATCCTATGAATTTGCCCCATTTAGGCGCAATATCGGCAGAAAAATAGAGCACTGAAGTATTGTGGTTGCCTTTCCATTCCTTGCGCTGCAAGCCTTGAAATGACTGCGTTCCTGTGGTAACCCAAATATGGGGTGCAGAAACTACTGAACCACCTTCAATCGTCACAGAACCAGACTGCACGCCAGTTACCTTGGCAGAAAGGTGAATATTTTCATCGTTCAATTCCGATGAAATTAATTTTATAAATTGCTGCATACCATTGGCGGGCAATGCTGCGGTTCCGTCTGCAAAAGCTTTAAAAACAAATGAAAACATTGAAACCGGAGTTTTCAATTCGCTTTCCAGAAATATACCTGCGTAAAACGGCTTAAAGAACGCATTGATAAAAGCCTGACTAAAACCAAATTGCTGCAAAAAATGCAGGGTAGTTTCCTTTTTCATGCCAAAAACTTCAGTGTTGTTCTGTTTATTCAGTTTACTCCTCAGTTTTAAAATGAGTAGCATATCCTTAATTGAAACCGATTTTGAAAACAACGCCTGAAATGCCACAGGACCTTCCCTTAAAGGATCTGCCAGGGTATGGACTTTCCCGTTTTGAAAAATTTTAGCACCAGATGCAAACGATTTCAGGGATAATGCATTGAGATTGATATCGTGGTTTGCCCATTCCGGGTAGGCTGTATTTAATATCTGAAAACCCTTATCCAGAATAAATCCATCGTGATTTTCTGATTGAATTCTGCCTCCCAATACCGCTTCAGATTCGAGTAGTAAAAAAGGAACGCCTTTACGGCTTAAAAGCCGGGCGGCGGACAATCCTGTGATGCCGCCGCCTACTATAATCACTTCAGGTTTCACACAATAGAAACAAGTTTTATGCTCTTTTTGTTGGATGATTAATAATCATCGGGCGGCGGTGGTGACGGACCATGCTTACCACCTGGGCGATGGGCTCCTCTTCCACCGCGGCCACCCGGACCTCCCGGCCCGCCGGGATCGCCCTTTCCGCGCATTTCACGAAACTTGCGCACCATTTCCATCTGCACTTCGCGCTGAACCCGTTTCAGCATCAGCACTTTTTTAGCACCAATGATGGGCTTCAATTTATCACCATAAGTTTTGGCAAGTTTCAGCTCGTCCTCACGCATCTTATGGGCATCGTTGAGGTAAGTTTCCGCTTCTGCGTCGGTCAAATCCTCGGGCTTTTTGCCCCCCCATTTATCGCGGAAGGGCTTTTTCAATTCACGTTGTTTTTGCTCAAATTCATTCATTATTGGAAAGAATTTCTGCGCCTGATCTTCGCTGAGCGACAATTTTTGCACGAACAAATCACGTCGAACTTTCTTCATAGCCTCCATTTTGGCCTTGCGCGCTGAATCTGAGGGCTGGGCATAAACACTTCCCAATCCTATTAAAAATGATAAAAATATTATATGTCTCATGGTAAAATTTTGTTTTCGTCAAGCCAGGCTGTTTCTACGTCCATCACTATCAAACCTTCGGCTTCCAGTTCTTCTTCAATACTCAATTCCTCGCTGTTTTTGGGCGTTTCCGCCACAGCCACTTCCTGTTGCATGGCAGCTTCCTGCTCCCAATGTTGAATTATCGCATCTTCAGCTTTTTTATTTAATTCTGCGGTAGCAGTATCAGGCGCAGTCTCAGTTTTCAGGGTATTAGCCACTTTATTTTCGGGACTGTCCGTTTTTTGTAAAACCTTGTAAAGCCCAACGCCTATAAAAGCCAGCACTAATGTTGCAGCCACAGCATAAATCAACTTTCGGCCAGCAAACCATTTCAATCCACTTTTCTTTGGGTTGGAATGCTCAATTTTCTGCATTACCCGTGCATTGAATCCGTCGAAGTAGCCTTGCGGTGCTTCGTAGGGTTGTTGTATGGGTTTTTCCTGCTTCATTTTATGTAAGATGTTTTAATTGATAAAAGGTTTAAAGTGTTCGTTCAAGGTGTTGTTCTATTTTCTTCACAGCGTGATGGTATGATGCTTTCAGGGCACCTTCGGATGTTTCGGTAATTTCAGAAATCTGTTCATAGGTCAGTTCTTCAAAATACTTAAGATAAAAAACCATTTTTTGCTTCAGTGGCAGCGACGACATGGCTTCTTGCAACCTATGCAACATAGTTTCAGGCGTTTCGCTGTTATTGACATGGTTTATACCAATGGTTTCAGGCAAAATATCTTCCAGCGAAACGTTGGGTTTTTGTTTGCGTAAAATGGTCAGGGCTTCATTGGTCGCAATGCGGTAAATCCAGCTGAACAATTTGCTGCTACCCCTGAATTTTTCCAGATTTTCCCATACTTTCACAAAGGTGTTTTGGGCGGCATCGTCAGCATCGTCATGGCATGGCAGCATATTTCTGACATGAAAATACACTTTTCTGCTATACCGGTTCATAATTTCATTGAAGGCCACCACCTTTTGGTTTTCATGCATGAAAAGCCCCACCAGCTGCTCATCGGTTAAGGTTTCAGGAGAATTGTGATGGTGATTAAGATGCAAAATGAACCGCTTTTACCTGTTAGATACAAAAAGCGTGCACAGGTTTAAGCCACCTTACGATTTTGTTCCCACATTTCCAGCCTTGGATGCACAAGGGCTTTCCACAGGGGCGGAAGAAGCGCAGGAACCAGCAGTGCAGCATATCCGCCGGGTAGTTCAGGGGCGTTGTCATACGTTTGCAGTGTGTGATACGGTTTGCTAGCATAAAAATGGTGATCGGCATGTCGGCTCAAATCCACCAGCAGATAGCGGCTTATGCGACTGTCACTATTCCAGCTATGAAGTTCCGAAACACGTTCATCATTTTGGCGATACAAACCATAGTGCTCAATATAATTTACGTATTCCAGCAGCACATGGGCTATCAGCACATACAGCAGCCACGCTGCCAGCGCTTTTGGACCGATTACAAAATAAACAATCGGCAAAAAGGCAATCTGAATAAGGGTTTGCACCCACAATACGTTTCTCAAGGAAAACGCGCTTTTGCCTTTTTTAACCAGCATTTCTGCCTCTGATTGCCATGCTTCGCGGTATTGACCGGGAATGGTGCGTAGCATAAAAGCATAGAGGCTTTCTCCTTTTCTGGCAGTCGCAGAATCATGACTGGTGGCTACATACCGATGGTGTATACGCAAGTGGTGGGTAAAGAAATAAACGTTACCACAACTCATCAGCAGGTATTTTCCAAAAAACTGTTTCAGCAGATTGGCCTTGTGTATGAGTTCATGCGCAGGAACAATGCCACCAATACCGGCAGCCACACCGGTTGAAAAAGCGGCCCAGAAAATCCATGCATCTGACAGTGTTTGTTTGTACATGCCAAATAAAAACGTGAAAAGCACAGCGGTTTGCACAACAACATGCAGGTAAAGAATCAGTTCAGGAAATTGATCACGGTTTTGGGTATGGGCGTTTTTTCTGTCTTTTCCGGCAAACCATTCAACCAATCCGAGAACAATGAGGGAGAAGCCCGCTGCAGAAAGCGTCCAGTAGCCGCCCTTTACATTGCCGAGAATGGCTAAAAGACCGGGAATAAGAGACACCAGATATGAAAGGTTGCGCAAAGACATAATGCGAATGTAGTCAATACTACCATAACCTGAATCATGCTTTGTGGAAGTTCCTATCTCCTTTCATTAAACCCTGCCGAATGAGTATCTTTGTAGAGGTGGGCAGAGAAAAATTATCACTTGCCGAAAAGTTGGTGCTGGCTGTTCTGGAGGACAATCCAAAAGGGACTTTGAATTCCAACAGGATCCTGAGCCGCATACCGCGTGAAGCCAGGCTTACCACCGATTTGGTTTACAAAGCACTGCTGCGTCTTACCCAAATGGGAAAAGCAGAACAACCCAGTAAAGGACAATTTCGTGAAAAACATCCTGCCCTTCAAATACTTGGCGTCATTGAATTTGTGCGCAGTGGCGATGGTTTTGTAACCCCTGAAAATGCCGGCCCGGATTCCTATGATATCCATGTTCCATCAGAATGGTTAAACCGAGCTTTACCTGGAGATACCGTAGAAGTGGATGTATTGGGAAGGGGCAACAGGCCCATGGGAAGGGTTGTCCGTGTGGTGTCCAGAGGCCAACGCAGATACACCGGCAATCTCGATGTATTTGAAGGCAACGGATATTTAATAACCGATAAAGCACCATTTAAAGCAGACATTAAGATTGACGGAAAGGTAGATTCTGATTTGGACGGCATGAAGGCGGTGGTGGAAGTTTTCGATTTTCCGGAAAAAAAACAGAATCCGGTGGGGCGGCTGGTGGAAGTGCTGGGCAAACCGGGTACCAATGACGCTGAAATGCACGCCATTGTTGCTGAATTTGGCTTTGCTGTTTCCTTTCCTGCCGATGTGGAGAAAGAAGCCGAAAGCTACAGCGAACAAATTCCAGCAGCGGTATTGAAGGAAAGACGCGATTTCAGGAACATACCCACCTGCACCATCGATCCTGTGGATGCCAAAGATTTTGACGATGCCATATCCTACCGCAAACTCGACAACGGACTGATAGAATTGGGCGTGCACATTGCCGATGTAAGCCATTTTGTATCGGAGGGCAGCCGCCTGGACCAGGAAGCACTTCGCCGAGGAACCAGTGTGTATATGGCAGACCGCACCATTCCCATGCTACCGGAAAAGCTCAGCAACAACCTCTGCAGTTTGCGCCCGAATGAAGACAGGCTGGCTTTTTCGGCGGTTTTTGTAATGGATGAAAATGGTGAAGTGAAAGAACGTTGGTTTGGCAAAACAGTCATACACAGCATACGCCGCTTCTCATATGAGGAAGCACAGGAAAGAATTAAAACAGGTGAAGGCGACTGGGCTAAGGAACTGGGTGAGCTCAACACCCTCGCTGAAAAATTTCAGCACAAACGCTTCAAATCAGGGGCAATATCGTTCGAAACCGATGAAATACGATTCAAGCTTGACAACCAGGGAAAACCCTTGGAAGTTTTGGTAAAAAAACGCTTCGAGGCGCATAAACTCATTGAGGAATTTATGCTGCTGGCAAACCGCGAAGTGGCACATTATATAAAAACCCTGCAAAAACCTGAACTGCCCTACATATACCGCACCCATGATGCACCGCCCACCGAGCGCCTGATTGAGTTTTCAAGGTTTTGTAAGTTGTTTGGATACAGAATAGACATCAGCACCGAGGCCAACCTTAGGGCGAGTATGAATAAACTGCTCAAAGAGATTGTAGGAAAACCGGAAGAAGATGTATTGCAGCAAATGGCTTTGAGATCTATGGCCAAAGCCGTTTACACATCACAGAAAAGCATGCATTTTGGCCTCGCGTTTGATTTTTACACACACTTCACATCTCCCATTCGCCGCTACCCGGATTTGATTGCCCACCGATTACTGCAGCATTATCTGCACAGCAGAAAAGAAGTCATTTCTGCCGATAACATTGAAGACATGGCGAAACACAGCAGCAATATGGAACAGAAGGCGGCTGAGGCAGAACGCGCCAGTACCAAATACAAAATGGCCGAATACCTGGAAACCCTTGTGGGGCAATACTTTGAAGCAGTTGTGAGCGGACTGACCGAATGGGGGATTTTTGCGGAAATTATAGAAAACCACTGCGAAGGCATGATCCGATTGAGCGATATCAAGGGTGACCGCTATGAATATTTTGAATCGGAAAGAAAAGTAATGGGACGCAGAACCCGCAAGACATACGCCCTGGGAGACATCATCACAATCAGGGTAAAAAATGCCAATCCACTATCGCGGCAGATTGATTTTCAGCTTTCGGACTGGTAATTACTTACCCAACGCAATACGGATGTGCCCCAAGTGGGTATTTCCATGCCATGCATACATGGCAATAAGCTGCGCAAGAGTGAAAGATTTGTTGTGTTCAGGATGGAAAAAGGTGCGCGACAGCAATTCCGGGGTTTTCAACGTTTCCAGCAGCAGCAAACTCCAACGCTGGTGAATACCCACCAGCATCAGAAATGATGCTTCATAAGCAAATCCATAATCCTTTCCCTCAGCCCAAGCGTTTTCGTTCCAGGGTTTCACAGTGGGATTTTCTTCGGTTAGAGTCAGTTTGGTTCTAACCCAGGCATTCAGATGCGCATCGGCAAGGTGGTGAAAAATTTGCCGCACATTCCAGCCACCGGGCCTGTATGTATTATCCGCACTTTCTGCGGAGATTCCGTTGAGTAATTTGCTTAATTCGTTGGGCAGCGCCTGAATTTGAAGTACATACTCCAGCATTTCTTCCAACGGATATTCTGTTCTTTCGGAATCAAATTTACCGACAGGGTATTTCAGGTGTTCCATAAATCGGTTTTAGGCGATGATATCAAATCCTGTTAAAGTCACCAAGCATTCAGGGACTTTAATCCCATCCACTGTTTGGTTATTTTCCAGCAAAGCAGCTACAATACGAGGAAGTGCCAGGGCACTGCCGTTCAAGCTGTGTGCCTGTTCGGTTTTACCGGCAGCATTGCGGTAGCGGCATTTCAGGCGATGGGTTTGGAAAGTTTCAAAATTGCTCACCGAGCTGCATTCCAGCCAGCGGTTCTGTGCCGCGCTCCACACTTCCATATCATAGGTTTTTGCCGAAGCAAAACCCATATCACCGCCACACAGCAGCAACACACGATAGTGAAGTCCCAATTTTTGCAACAAGCCCTGTACATAAGCACTCATATCTTCAAGCACATGATAGCTGTTTGCGGGCTTCACAATCTGTACAATTTCTACCTTATCAAACTGATGCAGGCGATTCAGGCCACGAACGTGGGCGCCATAACTGCCCGCCTCTCTTCTGAAACAGGGCGTGTATCCTGCATTTTTTACCGGCAATTCGTTTTCCTCCAGAATCACATCGCGATACATATTGGTAATGGGCACTTCGGCAGTGGGAATCAGGTACAAATCATCCAGCGGTGCGTAATACATCTGTCCTTCCTTGTCTGGCAGCTGACCGGTACCAAAACCGCTGTCAGCATTCACCACAATGGGAGGCTGAATTTCAGTATAACCGGCTTTATTTGCCTCGTTAAGAAAAAACTGAATGAGGGCGCGCTGCAGAATAGCGCCTTTGCCTTTGTAAACCGGAAAACCGGCACCGGCAATTTTTACGCCCAGTTCAAAATCTATGATATCGTATTTGGCAGCCAATTCCCAGTGTGGAAGGGCATTTTCAGGCAAAGCCGGAACCGAACCCCAGGTAAGCACGGTGTGGTTATCATCGGCTGATTTGCCCTTTGGCACGGATTCGTGGGGCGTGTTTGGCAATGAGATAATCAAATCCTTCACACGGGCTTCCAAGGTTTCTACATCAGATTCTAAAGTCTTTAAACGCTCTTTGATGGTTGCAGTTTCCCCTTTTTTCTGCTCTGCATCTTCCCTTTTGCCTGACTTCATCAAATCACCGATTTCGCGGGCAATTTGGTTGCCACGGGCCTGATTCTGCTCCATCTCAGAGCGGCAGTCACGGGCTTTTTTATCGGTATCCAGAATTTCATTAACAGTATCGGAAGCATCTATGCCCCTGATAGAAAGGCGTTTGATTACTTCATCGGCATTGGAACGTATGTAGGCGAGCTGTATCATGGTTGCTGGGTGCAAAAATACAAAGTAGCCATGCTAAAAAACCGATAAAGTTTTCAGTTTCGTGCCTGTAATCCCATTTCCAGACCTTTTTGGCGTGTAAATGTAAGAGCAGCTTCTTCCTCATTGGGAATTTCGCCGTCCAGAATGGCGTCTCTGACCGTATTCTTAAGCACCCCGATAAGTTTTGGGTCGCGGATATCGAACATTTCAAGGATATGATTGCCGGTAACCATGGGCTGCCAGTTGCGCATGGCATCGCGCTCGGTAACATCTTTTATCTTTTCGGCCACCTTTTCCAGATTGGCTAAATGACGGGCTACCTTTATTTCATTTTTGCTGGTGATATCTGCCTTGCACAGGTTTAGCAGGTCGTACACATCCTCACCTGCATCCACAATCAGGCGGCGAACGGCGCTGTCAGTTACGATTTCCTTGCTCAGTACAATGGGACGCAAATGCAAAGCCACCATTTTCTCAACGTATCGCATTTTGTCATCCAGCGGAAGGCGCATTTTGCGGAAGATTCCTTTTACCATGCGGGCACCCCGATCTTCATGACCGTGAAATGTCCAGCCCACTTCGGGGTCGAATCTTTTGGTGGCGGGCTTGGCAATGTCGTGCAGTATGGCAGACCAGCGCAACCAAAGGTTATCACTCAACTCGCAAAGGTTATCCAATACCTTGAGGGTATGGTAGAAATTATCCTTGTGGCTCTTCCCCATTTTGGTTTCAACGCCATACAGGGCGGTAAACTCAGAAAATATGAGCTGTAAAATTCCGGTATCAAACAAAATCTCGAAACCCTTGCCCGGCTGTTTGCACATGATAATGCCGTTCAGTTCATCGGTAATTCGTTCCTGCGAAACGATATAAATACGTTCTGCATTTTTGGAAAGTGCCTCCATCGTTTCAGGATGAATTGTAAAACCCAGGCGGGTTGCAAAGCGCACGGCACGGAGCATGCGCAGTGGATCATCACTGAAAGTCACATCAGGATCCAAAGGAGTACGAATGATTTTGTCCTGCAGATCCTGCACACCATTAAATGGATCCATCAATTCGCCAAAATCTGATTGATTCAAACTCAGATACATGGAATTGATTGTAAAATCACGGCGGTTTTGGTCATCGGCCAGCGAGCCGTCTTCTACTGCAGGCTTTCGGCTCTGGCGGTCATAACTCTCCTTGCGGGCACCAATAATTTCGATGATGTAATCGCGGGTTTTTATTTGTGCGGTTCCAAAGTTTTTAAAATACGACACATGGGTTTCTCCGGGCAGTTTTTTAGCAATTGTTTCGGCAAATTCCACTCCGGACCCCAGCACAACTATATCTATATCTTTGGTTGGAATCCCCAGCATCAGATTGCGCACGAAACCGCCCACCACCCATGCCTGAATGCCTGTTTGTGCGGCCACGCCGGCGATGATTTCAAACTCTTCGGTTTGCAATGCCTGATGCATGCGGCAAAGATAGGGCGTGTTTGTTACCTTTGCCTGTATGCAGTTGTCTAAAAACCGGATATTGCCCTATACCTGGCTGGGTTTTGGACTGCTGTATCTTTTTTTGCCCGGCATCAATCCTACCGGCGATGCGATGGGTTATGCCGGAGAATATTTGCAAAACGCGGCAGCAGGTAAATGGCTTTTTTCGCCACATCATTTGCTATACGGGCCTTTTGGACAAATAACCTATGGGTTGATTGGGAAACATTTCACGCATTATTTGCAGTGGATGCAAATGATGAATGCCATGGCGGCCGCGGCATCGCTGTATTTATTAAAATGTTGTGTTGAGCTGATAACAGGCCAAAAAACAACCGCCCGTGTGGCGGTATTGCTTGCCGGCGGAGCCTTTGCCACCATGCGTTTTGCCACGGAAAATGAAACCTACATGCTGCCGCTGTTGTTTAGCTTATGGGGGACTCTTTGTTTACTTCAACACCAAAAAACAGACAACACCTTAAAACTATATGTAGGATTCGGGTTGCTGGGACTTGCGGTATTATTTCACCAAATCCATTGCTGGTGTTGGTTTGCGGCGATTTTGTTTTTTCCTGCAGACAAACAAAAATGGGGCGCTGCAGGAATTTCTTTAGGCATTATACTGCTTACCTATGTTGGTGCAGCCGCTTATGAGCAAAAAATCTGGTGGCAATATCCATTATCGGATGCCATGAATGGCACCGTTTCTCTTATTCCCGGATTTGACAACCTGAAGTTCACTGTCATTAACAGCA
>VHBA01000046.1 GCA_016872175.1 Sphingomonadales bacterium
CAATTGAACAGCTCGATGCTTATCCTCTATGGAAAAGCGATTTTTAGGTGAATGTATTTTATGTAGTTTCATAAGTTGTCATTTTGTGACAACCTATTTTAGGATAAGACACACCCTGAGCGTGTCGAAGGGTGGCTTTCCCCTCACCCCCGCTGACTGCGTCAGCGAGCCCTCTCCCGGAGGTAGAGGGGTGGGGTAGTGGTGGTGCTATAAAATTTGACAACTTTTCCAAAGTTGTCAAATTGGTACTACGTGGTTATCACCATTCGCACCACTTCGAATACCTCGGCCCATTCCAGGCCGGCCTGAACGCCACGCATGCGGGCCTGGCTGCGGGTAAATTCGGGCTGCATGTAGGGACGGTGGGCCTGGCTTTTGTATTGTGCAAGGGCCTGTATTTTTTCTTCCACGTGGGCTTGTTTCAAACCAAAAAACAGGGTGGTTTTGAACTCGAAGTTGTTCCAGGGCAGTTCATAGCACAGCAGGGTTGAGAATTTGAACGCCCGTACCGCTTCCTGGGCAATGGTATAATGATCCTGGTGAATGTCGTTGATGCTGGGCACGAAAACCACAGAAGGTTTCAGGGTTTCTCGCAGCTTCAGAATGTCATCCAGAAGCTGCTGACGGTGGTAGTTGAAGGTGCGCACATCGTAATCAAACAAATGCAGGTTTTGTTCCGGAATGCCCAGTTGTTGGGTAGATGCTTTTATTTCCCGGACCAGCACATCCTCCGGAAACCCGGCCAGAACGCTGTGCCTACACGCAGAGAATGCGGCTATGTGCACCTGGTTTCCCTGTTCCAGTAACAGTCGTATGGTACCCCCGCAGCCCAGTTCGGCATCATCGGTGTGGGGAGAAAGGATGAGTATGGTTTGGTTGTGGATTTGCATGGTTATTTCAATAAAGCTATCATTTCATCCGCCTGACGTTCGAAAGTAAACGAAGTAACATCAAATTTATCATTATAATCCAGTTCTTTCAACTTTTCAGGAATATTATTAAATTCACTTTTTAAGTTTTTCCCTTCTATAAATATTCCAAGCCTGTTATTTTCGATAAAGTTACTTACAAATCCTTTTTCTCCAATTAAAACTATTGGAATTCTTGCCGCAAAACACTCAATATATTTGGTTGACAAGAAATCTTTGATTTGATTATTTACAAATAATAGTGAACCATTTGCTTCGCTTAAGATATCAAAAACTGAGCTGTATTTAACCGGTGGGTGATAATTTATATGTTTATTGTTTTTAAAAATTAGCTTATACTTAAAATCATTTGTGTAAAATACTATATCTATTTTCGTTTTGTTTATCTCCTCATTAATGATATTCATCCAGCCGTCCAACCCGAAATACTGTGAACCGAAATTTACAAAATTTATCCTATCACATTTTATTGATTTCCTTTTTTTTATAAGCTGAACATCTACTGCATGGGGCATTATATTTATCTTAGAATCTTGATATATCTTTGTATAATAATCTTTTATGATTCCATTTGGAACTATTATTGTGTCGGATTTTCTTAGTACTTCAGATAAATATTTATATTCTTGATCCTGCTTATTATTGCTTAAATTCTGAAAACTATTATAGTTTCCAAAAGTCCAGGGATCCCTGAAATCAGATATAAAGTTTAATTTTGAATTATTTTTTTTTATCATTGAACCATAATATAAAAAGGAAAAAGGTCCACCTGTAAAAACGATGTTGCGTATTCCAAATTCTCTGCATACATCCTCTGTCTTTTTTATAATTTCCTTGCCTAATAGTTTTCCTCTGTCATAATAATTACCCTTTATCAATATTTTCAAACAAAACAGGGTAATTCTATATTTAATTTTTTTAAATATTCCTACCGGATAACTATTTAATATTGAAGGATAATTGGCTTTGAAATAAAACCTTTTGACACTCTGTAAATCTATATCCCAATTGCTATCATCGTGGTCATTCTGTTTGGTTATTACATATAAATCTATATTTTTTTTTAATAAATATTTAGCCAGAAAAGCCCATTTTCTTCCCCCTATCCCTGAGTTAGGTGGAAAATCATAGCAAACCAATAATAGCTTTGTATTCAACGAATAGCGGTAATAACCAGCTCTTTGCTGTTGGATTCTAAATCACTTTTTGAGTACTTTAAGGCCATCACCCAATCCGGAATACATTTCTTCAGCTGCCGCATCCAGAAGGAAGTTTTTCGCTCCTGAATATGCAAATCGCTCCTTTTTGCCCAGCCCAGACCACGCAGGTACACAAACTCCCCGAGATGTTGTAAAACCCAGGTGTTGTTTACCTCAGCTGTTTTAATGACTTTACCTTCAATGGGGCTGTCCCGGATTTCTACGGACACTGAACTGAAGGCGGGGAGGAAGTTTTCGTGTTGCCAGGCATAATGCCTGAAGGAAAATACTTGCTTTACTGTAATATTTCTGAAGCCACGCTTGCGCAGCTCGTTTAACAGATATTCTACCTGCATGCGGTGAAGGGTGGCAATCCCAATTTTACGCACCTGAATATCTGCATCTATTTCGCTGGTACTGAACGTATCATGAATGATCAATTTTTCGAGGCAAACTGATGACATGGCATCCAATGCCCGGGGAATATCATCCAGCCAGGAAAGCAAATCGTTGCATAAGACAATGTCCCATTGCTGTTGCAGTTCTTCAATATTGTAGACTGAGGATGGCCGAATAACAACTTTAGATTTCAGGTATGTTTTCAGCAAGGTAATGCCTTCCAACGGCCAGCCACCCAACATGGTGCTCCCGTCACCCCAGTAGATATCCATTGCTGTTACTTCCGAAGCGCCTTTCTCTTCTGCTTTAAAGCTATAATATCCGTCATTGGCTCCCAGATCCAACACCGATTTGCCTTTTACTTCTTCGGGCATTCCGTAAAACTCCCAATCGTTTTCAATGGTGTTGTAGCCCATGGTATACAAGCCATTGCCCAGATGTACCCGGTGCCTCCAGTTGGGGTAGGCCAGTATTTCTGGCAATATGCTGAGCTTTCGTCCCGTCATGAATGAATATGTTTTTCCCAGAATTGCCTAAAATTAACCACCACGCCCTCCCTGCTCCAGTATTCGGCTCCTTCAGCTTTGGGATAATCCTGCCTTGTCATTAGATATAGCAATTCTGTATGGTTTTGAAATGGAACACCTACCCCCTTGGGTATATAGGTTTCTGTGTTTGCGTCCTGCAGAACCAGCACGGGCAGGTTGTAATACAATGCCTCAAACACAACAGTAGAGGCGTGGCTAATCACCATGTCTGTTTTTTGCAGCAATGCATTTACGGATTCTTCTGTGTATTGCGAATAGCGGGTTCCCGGAAATTCAAAAAATGGAGCGTATTTATCAGCCGGTGACTCCGATGGGTGCAAACGGATGGTTAGCTGAAAAGGCGTTTGAAGCACCTTCAATGCCACATAGGCATGTTTCAACAAACCATTATCCACAGAAGAGGGAGGAATGCCTTCTCCCACCAGCATCATGCGTAAGAATCCCTGATGGGGTTCGGACGGTGGTTTTATATCAGTGGCCCTTTCCAGGTCATAATGACCAAATGGGATGCATTGAACCGGTGCATTGGTGAGGGTGGCATGGAAAGGACCAAACACAAACTGGTAATTGGTTTTTAGGGATTTCAGTTTCGGATTCAAAGCCAGTTTCTCACCATATTTCATTCCGAGGTTAAAAACACCATGCTGCACTTCACCGGTAGGGATATTCAGCTCTTTGGCCACCTGAAACAACACTGCCTGTTTCCACTCTCCGTTGTTTCCTTCGGAAACCAGTATAAACTTGGGTTTGGCCTTCTGCAATGCTGTTTTCAGGGTTCTTCGGTAATACGGGATAACCCTGTTTATAAATGAAAGTTCAGCCCTGATTTGATTCCACGCCTTGGGTTTAATAAATGACTCCAAAACGGGCCTGATTTGCGATAAAAAACCATCCAGTTCCTTTTCCCAATGCTGATCCGGGGAAGTGAACATCAGTTTGCTTTTCAGCCATGCTTGATAGAAAAAATAATCAAACGAAAATGTTTGTGGCAACCCCTCAAACATCCTTCTGCGGGAGGAATACAACCATTCCTGTTTTTTCAGTTCAGGCATTTCCCTCAGAAAAAGCGTCATGCGGTTGGGAACCTCAGGATTGCCCTCATAGTTGGCAATGCTGATGATATCGGTATTTGCGGAAAACCCGGGCCTGTTTCGAAGGCAAAACAGCATGTGTTTCCAAAGCGATACCGGTTTTACTGATTGGCTTTCAGGCTTAACGCCCCCCGAAGGCCTCTGCATTTCCGCAATGCGCAGTTGCCATCGCAATATGGGCCATACGGGGGTGAAATCGGAGAAAGTGAATTGTAAAATATCGTCGTTGTTATCAATATTGAATACAACGCGCTTAAAATCCATACTTAATTCCCTCTCAATCTTCTTCTGGACTCCAGCTCACTTTCATACAGCCGCTTAACACCATCACCCAGTGCAATTTCTATTTCCCGAATATTCCGAACCATACGCCTAAATCCTTCCGGTTCAACTGAGGCAGCATGGTCTGTACCCCACATGGCTCTGTCCAGTGTAAAATGCCGCTCTATAAAATTGGATCCGAGGGCTATGGTTGTTTCGGTGGTTGCAAGGCCCGTTTCATGGCCTGAGTATCCCACAGGGCATTCCGGATAACCGGCCCGGAGTGTTTGGATCATGCGTAAATTCAATTCTTCCGGTTTGCACGGATATGCCGAGGTAGAATGCGCAATCAATAAATTATTGATGCCCAAGGCATTTATGGTTTCTTCAATTTCTTCTGCAGTGGACATACCCGTTGAAATCACAATGGGCTTCCCGGTTGATTGAACTTTTCTCAACAACTCAATATCGGTTAAAGATGCTGAGGCCATTTTATACAAAACCGGATTAAATTTCTCTATAAAATCCACGGAGGGCTGATCCCAGCAGGAGGCAAACCAGTCAATTCCCTTTTCCTTGCAATAGGCATCGATGGCAGCATACTCTGCTTCCTCAAATTCAATGCGCTTTTTATATTCAATATAGGTCATTCTGCCCCATGGGGTATCGCGCTCTTTATCCCACTGATCGCGGGGAACACATAACTCCGGGGTTCGTTTTTGAAATTTCACTGCATCGCAACCGGCCCTCACTGCCTCGTCAATGAGCTGTTTGGCAATCTCAAGCTCCCCGTTATGGTTAATGCCAATTTCGGCAATGATATAAACCGGATGGCCATCACCAATGACACGACCATTGGATAATTTTATTTGTCTGTTCATGTGTATTTTTTATGATTGTTTTTGTAGACCAATGATTAATTCTGCAAATTCACGGAAGGCGCCATAGCCCCCTTTTTCATGGCATATATAATTGGTTATTTCCTTCACCTGAAACATGGCGTCAGCAGGGCAAGCGGTTAGACCGCATTGCTGCATAATTTCAATGTCATTGACATCGTCGCCTATGTAACCGATTTCATGGCTACTAAGACCGGTTTCTTCCAAAATATTAAGGAGCTTTTCTTTTTTGTTTTTTATACCCAGATACAAATGTTGTATTTGCAGCTTCTCGGCCCTTTTCAACACAGAGCCCGAGGTTTCTCCCGTAATGATTCCGGTAGCTACGCCTATTTCATTTCTTAACCTTTCTACCCCCATTCCATCGCGAATTGAAAACCGCTTCATGACTTCACCTTCCTTGGAATAGTATACGCCATTGTCGGTCAAAACTCCATCACAATCCGTGAGAATGAGTTTTATGGACTTGGCTTTTTTCGCCAGTTCTGTTTTCATAGGTTTTTATTCTTACAGGGTTAAAATACCCGAGGCCACTGCAAGGTCAAAGGGTGTATCAATATCAATCAAGGATTTCTCAGACATCATCAGCAGCTGACTTTCATCGTTAAAAAATTTACCCTGTTTCCTAAAAAACTGGGTGGTAAATCCATAAAAGGCGCCATTGTCAAAATACATTTCAGGGTATTCCTGCCTTCTCTTACCTGCCATTTCAGGCAATAGAAATTTGAGTTTACCCTCTTTGGCCTTGTACAGATATTCGGCAGGATGGTGCATTACCTTAGAAACTCCAAGTACTGATTCAGCTCCCTTTCTAAGCAAGGCTACACCTTCCTCAATTTCGGAAACCCGTCGGAAAGGTGTGGTGGGCTGAAATAACACCACCGCATCAAAAGTATGACCCTTTTCTTGCATGAAATCCAGGGCATGTTTCACCACATCCGCATGGCTGCTGTTGTCTTCACACAAATTCTCCGGCCTTAAAAAAGGCACTTCAACACGCGGATATTTTTCCTCAGCCAGCTTAATGGCATCGGACATATCGGTGGAGATAATAATCGTATCCAGGCCGGAACTGGCACAGCTGTCTATGTAGGTATATTCAATCAACGGCCTACCACCGAGCAAAATCATGTTTTTACCCGGCAATCCTTTGGATCCGCCGCGAGCCGTTATAAGGCCCAGTATCCTCATAAAGCTGACAAAATGCGGTTGATGGCTGCAATTTGTTTTTCAAGGTCTTCGTGGGTGCTTTTCACCATGACCGGAATGGCCACGGAACGGTTCAGCAAGGCCGCAGATTTAGCCCACACCGTAGACCACGAATCCCGGTATGCCGGAACGTCTGAAAACATCTGATTCCAAGTACCTGCAAAATGCCAGTCGATGGCATCCGGAACGTTCTTGGTGCCATATCCGGCCTCGTAGTATGCCTTTACAAAGCGGCCTGTGAGTTCGGTATTTTCAAAATTAAAAATTAAGGTATCTGCCAGTTCCCCTGCGGCGTCTGTCAACCGTCTAAATTGAATTTTATCGGTTTGGATACCCTTTTTCAGGATTGTTTTATTTTCACGGTTTTTTGAAACGATATAATCCAGTTTTTCCAACTGTGCCATGCCCACTGCACCCTGCATTTCATTCATTCGGTAATTCATGCCATAAATACTGCGGGTATCCTTGCCCCTGGGAAAGGCAGGATTGCTCTCGTGACCATGGTCGTGGTATTCTTTGGCATATTTAAACACCGCGTCATCATTGGTGATAATCATACCCCCTTCACCTGTGGTGATGGTCTTTCCAAAATCGAGACTAAAAATCCCTACCTCAGAAATGGTTCCGGCCCATTGACCTTTGTACGTGGCGCCCAAGGCCTCACAGCTGTCTTCCAGCACAGGTAATTTGTGCCTGGCGGCAATGGCCATGATTTCATCCATAGATGCAGGATTGCCCAGCATGTGCACAGGAACAATTAGTTTGGTTTTGTCTGTGATGGCATTTTCCAGGGCCTGTGGATCCATGTTGTAGGTATCATCGATATCCACAATCACCGGAATGGCACCCAGGGCCAGAATGGCTTCTACGGTGGCTACAAAGGTGAAAGACTGGGTAATTACCTCATCACCGGGTTTGATGCCCATGGCATGCATGGCCACCAGCTGCGCCACAGTGCCGCTGGTTACTGCCTGTGCGTGTTTTATATTGAGCTTCTCGCAGAATTTTTTTTCAAATTCGCGCACACGAAAACGTCCGTTTCGCAATGCATCAAATCCATGGGGAAACATAACCCCGTTGCTGGTCTCAAAAATTTCAATCAGATTGGCCTTTTCTTCGGCACCCATTAGTTCAAATCCTGGCATATTTACATTCTTTTTAGTAGTTCAATTACTCTATCTTTTCCAAAAACATTCCTCCAGTCAGGCCCAAAGGCATTGGACAGCGGCTTTTCATTCATCAGGGTTAATTCTGCCATATGGTCCAGTTGCTCTGAGGTAATACCGTCGGTTATTATCTTAGGCAAAACAATATTATTTTTATGAAGTATTTTTTTAAATGTTTCCACTTCCGGGTAATATTCTCCAAGCTGGTTGAAGGCAACACAAATGGCAAAGGCATGGTGGAGCCCCAGTACGTAGCCCAGTCCATAGGAAAACGGGTGGCAAATTCCCACATTGGAGTTTGCTATGGCCAACCCACCCATGCTGGAAGCTATAAGCAATTTTTCATGGTCCATTTCACCCAGAAAAACCTCCTTAATCATGTCTGAAGATTTTTGGGCCATGGCAATGGTCATGGCATCATTTTGCATGCCCAGCAAGGATTCGCAATTGTGCACAAAACAATCCATGGCTGTGTATACAAATTGCTCATGGGGTACTGTTTTCAATAAATCAGCATCCAGTATTACCTGTTCATACACACTATAATCGGAGTTGATGCCGAGTTTTTTTACCGGCCCTGTCAGTACGGCTGTGCGGGTAAATTCTGCACCGGTGCCGGCAATGGTAGGAATTCCTATTTTGTAAACAGGCGGATTTTTTACCAAATCCCAACCCTGGTACTCAGCAGATTTACCCGGATTGGTCAGCAAAACAGAGATTGCTTTGGCAATATCCAGCGCACTGCCACCACCAATGCCTACAATGGCTGAGGGACGGGGCAACGATGCCTTGACCTTATCGGCCAGTTCATCTACATAATCCGTAGTGGGCTCGTGGGTGGTATCTGCCCAGATTACCAAATCGGCTGAAGAGAGAAAGGATAAATCCAGGATGTTTTTACCTTGAAAAAAATGGTCGATTACCAGAACCGACCCGCTGAGAGAAGTTGCTTTTTCCCTTTGTTCCAGGAGTTCAGGTAACCGGGCAAAACACCCTTTACCCAGCATGTAGTATTGTACGAGTTTAGAATTTTTCATCTATGAATGTAAAGCCAAGTGTTTATTATTTTCTTCCTCCAAAAAACCAATGAATTTGCGGTAATTCTTTTCCGCATCAAAGTTTGCTTTGATAAAATCCTGAATGCGCTTTCTGGCTTCGGGAGAACTAAATTCCTTAGCGCAGGTATTCACCGCATTTAAAACATCTTCGTTTGTATAGTTTTTGGGCAGCAGCACCCCTGTTTCCGGGGTCACGATTTCCGCACAACCACCTACATCGGTGCTCACCACCGGAATGCCAAAGGCCATGGCCTCCATCATGCTCACAGGCAGACCCTCGTTGGTACTGAGGGAAATGAAACAGGTGATTTTGTTTTCGCTGTAAAAAGCACTGATTTCTTGTTGTGTGAACCTGCCGGGAAGTTTAACCTTCAAAGATGCGGGCCGGTTTACATAATTTTTTAACGTTTCAAAATCCTCTCCGTCGCCGAGGTGGGTCCATGTAGTGTTTTTAAAGTCTTTCAACGCATCAAAAACCCTTGTGAGGTTTTTGCGGGTGCCTACCCAGCTGCAGGAAACAATTTGTTGTTCGTGTTCTGGCGCCGAATTGATGCTTTCCTCTTTTAGCGGAATCCCCAATGTAATGGTGCGTGTTTTGGAATGGGTAAACGGATATTTTTGGGCCAGATAACGCTTGCCGTGTTCAGAAATGGTAATGAGGTAATCGAGTTGTTTCAACACAAAAGTGCGCCAGGGAATGTGGCCGTGGTTGTCGCCCTCTTCGTATACATCAAACGCATGCAGGCGGGTAATTGCCAGATTTTTGATGCCAAATTGTTTCAAACAGGCGTTGATAAAAGCGCCGCTTCCGGCCCAAAAAGAGTACAGTATGGTATCATCCGGAATGCCCTGGTCCAGAATAAAACGGGCCTTTTTCATGTGGTCTCTGGAGTACAGAAACAATTCCTTCCATTTTCGGGTTTTCAAATACCAGAAACCATGGCTGAGTATCTCTTTGGCGATGATGCCGCGCCTTGGCAATTCCAGCACTTTTTTGGGTTCTTTCCCAAACACAAACACCCGGCATTTGTCATGAAATGCCACTTCCAGATCCTCAATAGGGAAATCGGTAAACACCTTAACGGCCCTAACCTTATCTGAACCCAGCATAAACCGCAGCTCAGTGATAATGAAAGACAGGTTGCAGTTATGGGCAACGAAGATGATGGTCATTTACGCTGAAAAAACAGTTAACAAATGCTTCATTTTAATACTGTAATCTAAATTTTCTCTGCACATATTGCGTATTTGGGTATTGACATCTGGTAGGGTTTGCATTTTTTCAAAAAACCGGAGAATGGTTTCCATATCAGGAACCAGACCTGCCCGGAGTTCCAGGGCGCAGCCATTTTTTACAAACGATTCCAAATCATGGTCTTTATGGCCAAAGATAAAAGGAACTCCCCGGGCCGCATATTCCCTTACTTTCAGTGTGCTGGCTTCCCTAAGCCCCTTTCTTTGCAAAGCAAAACTTCCCACCGCAAGATGTATATGGTTGAATATGTCATCTCGTTTTTTCTGACTACAAAATCCGAGAATCTTTACATTCTTATTGCCTTGCCAGCCATTGGAAAGATTGCCGGCAAGCCACAATGTGATTTTACAATTACCAGGGTACTTTTCTATTGATTCTAATATTAAATCCACTCCGTGCCAGTCTGTTTCGGTTGTGCCCCCAATCAACATCAGGAAATTCAATTCAGTACCATCAAATGGCGGTGGGGTTGCCAATAAAAATTCATCTGTTTGGATTCCGTTTCCAATTACAAAAGTTTGGGGACTACCCAACATAGCCCGTTTTTTTTCATAGGCAGCAATTTCATCTGTAACGGCTACTATTTTCTTGACAGCCCCGTTTGCCAATGACCCATAGATTTTTTCCTGCAGCCACGGTATAACATTATGCTCCAACCAGCTAAGCAAAAGACTTGGACGCCAACCAAAAGGATTGGCTTTCCACAGAGCTAACAGTTCATCAATTTCTTTGGTTTGATGCTCTACAATAACTTTATCTCTATTCTTTTTTATGAATTTATACCACCATAGGGTTGGACGGTAATTTCTAACGTATATTTTGTCGTATTCTTCAGCGTTTTCAGCCGCCCAACGATAGAGGGTAGAGGTCATGGCGTTTCTCTCTTTAAGGGATTGAAACCACCCTTTCTGAGCAACATGCACACCCTGCCAATGTATATGCTCCTGATTGACGGGTATATTGGTTTCTTCAGTGAAGAAAATGCCTGTTGTTTTACATCCCAGATCGTTTAACGCCTTAATTTGTGCCTTGATTTTATGCTGCACCGATGATTCAGCGGCTCCGGCTCCAAGGTAAATGTAGGCGATTTTCATGCTAGCTATTTAACAATGCAAGGTTGATGGTCTGCCAGATTTCAACTGCCTGAGATCTGTCAATCGGTTGTTTCCCTGCTAACATATGAATACAGCTTTTTACAGCACCATTATGAGGTTCACTACTTCTTACGGAATTAAGTATATCCAACGCCCACACCCTCAACGGTCCGTTTAGCCACGCCTGTATGGGACTGCTGATGCCGATTTTCAGGCGGCGCTGCCGCAAACTTTCCGGCATGCGGTTTTTCATGGCTTCGCGGAGAACCAGCTTGTTGTAGCCATTGCCAACCTTGCTGCTCAACGGCAGGGAAAGCGTGTAGGCCACCAAACGCCAGTCCATAAAGGGCATGCGGATTTCCACGCTGTTCATCATGCCGGCCAGGTCAAAATTGCGGAAAATATCAGGCAGCGTTTCCACAAAGGTTTCCTGATACACCACCTGCTCGGGATAAGCCAGCCCCTCAAAATGGTATGGCTGCCCTATGGAAGGCCAGTTTGCCGCACTGTTGTAACCCGCACGGTCAAAAGATTTACGTCCAATGATTTGTTTTATCAAACGCTTTATTCTGGCCGGTAAGCCCTGTGCCTGCATCAGCTGCCTCAGGTTTTGCTCCACCCGCGTATGGTCGGTTTCCGGATACGTAGGCACAATCACTTCCCGCAAGGTATCAGTCATGCGGGTATTGCCCGATTTGTGAAAATAATCAAACAGGTTATACAGCATATCGCGGTATCCGTACTGCATCTCATCAACCCCATGTCCGTCCATGCTCACCGTGATACCGGCAGCGCGCATACCCCTGTAAATGCCGCTGATGGCGGTAATGGGCGATGCGTTCAAACCGTCAAATAGCAGGGTGTCTTTTTCCACCTGTTCGGGCAGGTTTTTGTATTCCTGTGGCAGAAACAGGGCATCGCCGCCGGTGTATTCAATAGCTTGTTCGGCATACGCCCGCTCATCATTTTCCAACCCGGGGAAAGTTGCCACCACTGCGCGTTGCGCATCGGCTGGAACCCGCTGCAAGCCGCCTTGTTTAAATAACGCACTCACGGTGCAGTACACACTGCTGGAATCCAGTCCGCCGCTAAGCGCAGTAGCCACCGGCACATCGCTTACCAGCCGTATTTTACAGGCATCCTGCAATAAGGCGCGGTATTGCTCGGCTTGCGCCTCAAGCGTATCGGGCACCTTGTTCCACAGGTGGTCTTGTATATGCCACCAGCGTTTCTGTTCAAATGGACCATCTTGTTTGAGCAGCACAAAATGCCCGGGAAGCAAGCAGTGAATGCCCTTGTAAATCGTATATCCCGAGCCATGAATGCGTGCACCCTGCATCTGCCATTGCAGCATTTCTTCATCCATGCTGCGTCGGTAGTCATCCAGCTGCTTGAAAGCGCGTGTTTCGGATGCAAATGCCAGCAGCCTGCCCGGCTCATGAACATAATAAAACGGCTTGATACCAAAACGATCCCGGGCCATGAACAAGGTCTTCTCCTGCTCATCCCAAATGGCCAGAGCCCACATACCGTTGAAGCGGTTCAGGCAATCGGAACCCCATACGACAAAAGCCGCCAGCACCACTTCCGTATCGGTGTGGCTGTGAAATCGGTGGCCGAGGGTTTCCAGATCTCGGCGTATTTCTTCAAAATTGAATATTTCGCCGTTGTAGGTAATGTGGTATCGCCCGTTGGCAAAAGCCATGGGTTGCTTTCCTGCATCGGAGAGGTCCAGAATGCTGAGCCTGCGGTGACCCAGCCCCAGGGTATGGTTATCGAAAAAGCCATAACCACTGCCATCGGGGCCGCGCTCTGTCATGGAATCCGTAAACCTGATCAGTTTTTCCCTGTCCAGCGGTTCCCTGTTAAGATGCCATATCCCTGCTATTCCGCACATGTTAAATGCTGAACAAAAGTGTTGTAATTGATTTCGGCGTTAAAATGCTGTTTCCAAAATGCTTTAACGCCTTGTCTGAAAGCAAGATTTCTGGATTGGGATGTAAGAAATTCTGTTATTTTCCGGGCTATTTGCCCGGGTTTCTCTGCCGACGGCAGCAGCAGACCTGTCTCTTCTGTCACAATCTCCGGCACCCCACAAACATCACAGCCGATGATCGGTATTCCGGATGCAATGGCTTCCATCATGCTCATGGGAATTCCCTCTAGCTCGCTCATGTTGATGAATGCATCCACTTTCTGTTCTCTGTAATACTTCAAAACGGCCGCATTGGGAACATATCCCATAAACTGAAAACTATCAACCGGCAACAAACGCTCAGCCAATTCCTTTACTTCCTTCTCCCCGGCACCGGCCCCAAAATGCACCCATTTAAATGGGTTTTTTAATTCCCCCAAAGTTTCAATCAATAAGGGAATTCTTTTTAATGAAACAAAATTGGAACATGATACTATATAAAACGGATTTGTACCCTCACCACTGCGGGTCATACCATTATCCTGTACACCCAACCGGTTTAAATTAAATTTTTTATACCATGGATATTGCCTCTGCACATGGTTCAAACCATACCTAGAAATCTGGTGAACACCGTCAAACGCCTTCAATTCTGAGCGACGAAAAGGGAAATAACCCCTGCCATTTTGTTTTTCATCAAAATCATAGCCGTGCATGCGCGCAACCATTCTGCCTTGCAACCCTTGCTCCCGGCAAATGGCCATTGCAGTAGCCCATTCATTGAACCAGTAACTGTAATAAATGCCTGAATCGCTTTGCTTTAGCACAGTATGCAATGCTGAGGCCTCTCTAATTAAACCCACCCAGCGATTCCAGTTATACGAAAATTCTTTTAAAAACCGAAAACGATGTGGGGCCCTTATAATTTCTGACAATAGCCATTTCAGCATCCATATCCAATTCTTTTTTAACAGATTCCTGATTTGAATAGGTTCGCTAACGACCTCATTTTGTACCACAACCCGCTCGGGCAATTCTGCGTAAAAACGATCGCCCTTTTCCCGGGGATATATATACACTTTGTCATACGCCTGCAGCAGAAATGGCAACTCTCCTTCCAGAAAGGTCTCACCGCCGTAATACGGAAATTTCTGGGTAAAGAGATGCAGTGCTTTCAATGAAAAGGTCCAGGTTCTTATTCCGCCATCTGTCCGTAATTGACCGACTTCTTGCGGGTATCAATCAATTTTATGGACTTTAACCCATAGTGGTCTGCCACACACTTATTCAGCCAGTAGCTGCTGTCTGTGGCCAAATCTTCAAAACAGCGGGTATAGGGCGGGCGAACAAAATCGGCTTCTGTTAGTACTACATCCGTGCCGTGTAGACTGCGTAATTTGGTATCGCGCTGAGCCAACTGTGTTTTTGACAGTCTCGCATCAAACACCTGACTACTTGCAAGGGCACAAAAAACAATAAGTACAGAACCCTGCAGAAAAGGAATAACCTTTTCATTATTTTTAGTTGAACCCAACAATTCCTTACCACCGGTTAAACCGTACATAAAAATAAAAAACACAACCTGAATATTGGTTCTGGGAGCATGCAAGGCAGGATTGGCTAAAAAGAATATAAAGGCAATAAAAGCCCCTATTAAATATCGCTGCATATAAAAGGCAGCCAGCAATTTAACCAAAACACCCTTAATTTCTATTTCAAAATATTGTTTTAAGGCTCCCAATAAACCCACCGCCAACATACCCCAAACAATGAGGGTGTTGTATTTCCACAGATTCATACATAGCCATTTAATATTGAAATAAATGGTCCATATATGGGTCAGGTTTTCGCTGCTCATGCCCGTCATTCTGCGCGCATTTCCAGGAGAAAGTATCACCACTAAAAGTGCAGGAACTATAAATGAAAGTGCGTATCCAAAACGCATCCAATTCTTTTCTTTTTTAATTATTTGCTGATACAACTGCTCCAACATTAAAATAACCAATAGTGCTAAAACCCCATTTGGAGAGCAGGTACCTGCGTAGAAATACACCGGTATTCCCAGCATATAACATTTAAATGTAGGTTTCCAAACCTTATGTAACCACAAAGCACCCATCAACATTACCAGGTCCATCACATAGCCCACACCGGTGGTCCAGTAAAGCGTTTGAGAGCTGAAGTTGAAAAATGCCAGCCACAAGGCAGCTGCCAAAGACATGGTTTGGATTGTGGTTGATATTTTGTTGTTGCTTTTCAGATCTAAAGCCCGAAGCATCATTCCCGATAACAACAGCAACAACAAGGTTCCCATCATGGGCCCTACCCAGTATTTGCCAAGCCATAGCCCAAAACGGCAAACCGGATAGGTTAAGCTGATGCTGCGCCCGTCCCAGGTGAGGTATTCATGAAGCATGTTGCTAACAAGTCCATCGGCCTGCACCTTACCCATCAGGCAATAATCATCAGCGGTAAACCAGGTAAAAAAGGGCTGTATTAACAAAATGACCAGTGCGGCCAATGCCAATACTATATTTTTATTCATGATGTTAATTTTTAATTGTATATATCACATTGCCTTCTATCAGGGTATCAACCCTATAATGTGAATGGATAAAGTTCTTTACCGGCAGCAACCCGGGCATTTCCAAAACTTCTTCCATATCCACTACATAACGCGGCCTGCTGTTTAACATGTCTGCAAAAAAACCATTCTGGTAATAGGCCCTCAATGATGAATCGCCAATGCTGATGTATTGATAGGTAGCATTCCGAACCGGTAGTTTTCTCAGCGTTCTTATCTGTACTTCCAGTGCCTGTTCCCAACCCATAATCAAAACCGGCTCCTGCGGGGATGTTCTTTTTTTAAGAAACTGCTCGGTTTGGCTGTAACTGTTTTCAATATGGTAAGATTTAATTTCTGCACGTCCGGAAAACACATATATGGGTACACACAACCCGGCCATGCTGAGCCATTTGAGCCAGATCGGTTTTTCGTTTTGGATAATATGGTACAAATTGGCCACCAAAAACATTACCGGAACAATTAGCAACACATTGTAATGACCATAGCCATTGCCTGTGGTGTAGGTAGAATAGCAAACCCAAAGAAACACCCAAACAGTCAACCATGATATGTTCTTTTTCAGGTTTTTCAGAGGAATAAATTGCTTGTATCCCAATACCAATAAAGGCAGTAAACCCAAATACAAAGGCATAAAAGTAGTAATATGCATACCCTTAAATGCACGCAGGCGATGAATAAACTCATTGTCTGAGTATTTATAAGAAGTAATCCTGTGATTTACATAATATGCATTGGATTCAATGTACATTCTGTAAAAATCTGTCAGGATATTTTTGTACATAAAATATCCGGCAAACAGCACTGTGGCGGATGCCAAAACGAAATTCCATATCAGTAACCGGCTCCATGTTTTATATCGCCAGCCCTTCCACAATAAAACCACATACCATGCGAACACAAAAGGGACTGACTGTAATTTAACATACGGCATCACCCCTAAAAGCAATGCCATTAGGATTGGTTCTTTGGTATTGCCAAAACTTTTTTGCTTCCATAACGCATACATATAAAATATAGCAGCATAGAGCAGCATGAGCAAATATTCTGTGTTGTAGGCCAAAAACTCGCGGTTGTAAAATCCAAAAGTCATGAACATGGCGAGCCAGGGAAAAACCATTTTTGCCACAGCATCATCGTACCACTTGCGGATACCAAAATAACACAATGCGGAAGCTGGAATAATACACGCCACAAACCCAAAAACCCTGAGATTGAAATAGGACAAATCCATACCCAGTGCAGGAAATATATTGAGTAACCCAATGCTGAGAAAACCGGTAGTGCTGCCATTGTAACACTGAAAGGGTACTGCACAGTCCCTTAACCGGCTTGCCAGTGCCAGCCACTCTGCTTCGTCAATGCACAGGGATAACGGATAATTCCATGAACTGATGCGCCAGTATACAGCTATAGCCAGTAAACCTGTCACACTCAGTAACCTGGCCAGGTTATGTTGAACCCATAACCAAATGGTGATTAATACTAAAAAAATTGAAATAATGATGACCATGTATTACCTCACATTATATTCCCTGTCGCGCTGATTGATTGACCTTTTAATGGATATCTGCAACAAACAAATGATGATAGAGCTGATGATAATTAATGCCGAAATAAGCAGGTTAACAGCTATGGTACTTGACCACCCATAGGGCGCAATTTCCGCTACATATTTTGAGTACACGATATGAATACCCACCGCAAACAATGCCAGTAATACCACTGCAAATATTTTAATCAAGGAAAACAGAATCTCTTCGGCATATTCTACCAGGGAATAAAGCCCGTGAAAAACAAGGCCTTTGTAACTCATCTTAGACTTGCCATCTATTCTTTTTAATCTATCAAATTTAATTTTCCGAATGTTGTATTTTGATTTGGATAAAAACCCTGAATAATGAAAATATTTCTGCCTTGCCGTACTTTGTAAAACCCTTTGGCTAATCATGGAATAATTCCCAAAATTTATTTTTTTCCCGGTAATAAGTCTGAATATATTTTTATAAAAATAATAGCCCAGCTTAAATGACCAGCTTTCAGATCTTTTACCCCTTTCCACAAATACAATATCAAAATTTTCCTCCACAATTAATTTATGCAACGCATCCGGATTGTCTTCTCCGTCAGCATCCATTACAATGATACCGGTATGATTTTTTTCAGAGGCCTCAACATGCTGCAATCCTTGCCTAATGGCCTCCTGATGGCCCATGTTATAGGAAAGTGAAATGATGGTTAGGGAGATGCCTTTATTTTCTGCCCTGTACAGTTCGGCCTGGGCTATGGTTTTATCCGTTGAGGCGTCATCCACCAAGAACAATTCAAAATGATGGGTTTCTGCGTAGGGAATAATTACCTCCTGTATGTTTTGTAAAAATTTTTGAATGATTTTTTCTTCATTAAAACACGGAAAAACAATGGCAAAAGATTTCATATTCATTACAAGGTATTAATTGGTGCAACATCTGCATAGCGATACGCCCATTTTTTATAATTAGAAACCCCCGTTAACAACATGCATTG
>VHBA01000047.1 GCA_016872175.1 Sphingomonadales bacterium
GTGGTAAACTTTGTGGAGAAAATGCGTCTGGATGCCTGGATGTCGCTGTACAACGCCTCCAATCCCCATGACAAAATAAAAATCCTCAACCATATTTTCTTCGAGCGTTACAATTTCAAAGGCAATTCCAACGATTACCACAATCCCGATAACTCGCTCATCAACCGTGTGATAGAAACCCGCTCAGGCAATCCCATTTCCCTGTGCAACCTCTACGCCATTGTGGCCCAAAAACTCGGACTCCCCGTATTCGGTGTGAACCTGCCACAGCACTTTGTGCTGGCTTATTGCGATGATTCGCATCTAAATCCTGTCGTCCCTTTCAATGTGCCGTCTTCCATTAACAGGGAAGATTACGGCCAGGTGCTCTTTTATATCAATCCGTTTAGCCGCGGACAGATTTTTCTGCATAAAAATATCAAGGATTTTCTCCAGGTCATTAAGGTCGAATCCCAGCCAGTCTTTTTTGATACCTGCGAAACAACGGAAATACTGAAACGCATGCTGCGAAACCTTCATTATGCCTATCAGAAAACCAATGATACAAACAGGCTCAAACTGGTATCTTTTTACATGAAAAAACTGGGTATGACAGAAGATAGCAGTTCCGAAGAATAGCATTCCTCTACTTCAAATTTGCAGTTACCCCTAAAAACCCCGAATTTTGCCACTCTTTATCATGGCAGAAAAACCTATCCTGATGCCCAAAATGGGCGAAAGTATTGCCGAAGCAACCATTATCCGCTGGCTCAAAAACGAAGGGGATAAGGTTGAAAAAGACGAACCTATTGTAGAAATCGCTACCGACAAGGTAGATAGTGAAATACCCAGTACCGAAGCCGGTATTCTGGTGAAACAACTTTACACAGACGGTCAGGTGGTGAAAGTAGGTGAGCCCGTGGCCATGATTGCTACCGATGGAGCAGCCGTTTCAGCGCCTGCTCCTGTTGCTGCGCCTGCCACTCAGCCCGCACCCGTGGCAGAAGTAGAAAAAACAGTGGTAGCTGCCGTTAATACCGCACAGCCCGAAATACCCGCTGCTGTTACTTCAGGCGGAGATCGGTTTTATTCTCCGCTGGTGTTGAATATTGCACGCACCGAAGGTATCGGCATGGAAGAACTGGACCGTATTCCCGGTACCGGTAAGGAAGGCCGCGTTACCAAAGCCGATATTCTGAACTACGTTCAAAACCGGGGTGCTGCTCCGGCAGCAGTTTCAAGCCCTGCTGCGCCTGTATCACAGCCTGTTGTGACCAAATCAGAAACCAAAAAACCTGCTCCTGCCGCTATTTCACTGGGTGCCGGTGATGAAATTATTGAAATGGACCGCGTGCGCAAACTCATCGCCGACCACATGGTGATGAGTAAACGCAACAGCCCGCACGTTACCAGCTTTGTGGAAGCCGATGTGACCAACCTGGTTAACTGGCGAAACAAAGTGAAGGACAGCTTCAAAAAGCGCGAAGGCGAAAATATAACCTTCACGCCCGTTTTTGTTTGGGCCATCGCCAAAGCCATCAAGGATTTTCCGATGATCAATGTGTCGGTAGATGGTGATAAAATCATCAAAAAGAAAAATATCAATGTTGGTATGGCCGTGGCGCAGCAAAACGGCAACCTCATTGTGCCGGTTATCAAAAATGCAGATACCATGAACCTGCTGGGTATTACCCGCGTGGTAAACGATATGGCCAACAGAGCCCGTGTAAATAAACTTACCCCTGATGAAATTCAGGGAGGCACGTATACGGTTACCAATGTGGGTTCTTTTGGCAATGTAATGGGTACGCCCGTGATCAACCAGCCTCAGGTGGCCATTATGGCCATTGGCGCTATCCGAAAAAAGCCCGCTGTAATTGAAACCGAATACGGTGATGTGATTGCCATACGTCACATGATGTTCCTGAGCCACAGCTACGATCACCGCGTGGTTGATGGTGCACTGGGTGGCATGTTTGTGCGCAAGGTTGCCGACTACCTCGAGCAGTGGGATTCTGAAACCGAAATTTAACCGCCTTTTCTCCTTGGGCCGAAAACAGCTTTATGGAAGCAAAATTGCTCAAACTGGCCCGATTTACAGCATGGCTTTTATTGCTGTTAAATTCCATTTATACCATTGATGAGTTTCTGCATCCAAAAACCATATCTACGTCCTGTACTGAGGCCTACCAAAGCAGATTGCCCGATGGAGAAATGGTATATACCATTATGCTGGCCAATAGCACACAGGTAGAGGTTACCAATCAGGTTATATTGCCTAAACCAGGACAGACCGTTGTTGCATATCTCACCCCGTGGTTTGGCGGATTAAAGGCAGTTTCCTACGATTTTTGCGATATGACAGGAGCATTGCAGGAACAAACCATTGGCAATGCCAATTCCCCCAGAACTGCCATGCTTATTGTGTCAGGTATTCTGCTTCTGATCATTATGGTAACCTTAACAGCACGATATGAATATGCGGTCGGGACTGTCATTTTCGGAATCATCCTGGCCGGCGTTCGTTTTTGGGTTTTAAAATAATATGAAGCAACGGATTTTGGCATTTTGGGCATTTGTGAGGCAACATCCGCTGTATGGTTTGTATCTGTTGCTTTTGCTGCTGGTGCTTTGCAAACAATGGATTAATTCTGCTGAATTGGTTGATTCCGGGGAATACAAAAACGCAGCCCATAATATCAGCAACGGACAGGGATGGAGTGCCTGTTTGCCCAACGATACCTGCGATCAGCTGTGCTTACCCGAAACACGCCGCACACCGGGATATCCGCTGTTAATTTCCCTTTTTTACTTCAGTAATCTCTTGCTGTTATTCCAAGTGATGCTGGCGGCTTTGGTCCCAAAACTCATGCATGCATTGCTGCTAAAAACAGGGAATGAGCAGTCTTTTAAAATAGCAATGGTACTGCTGTTGCTATATCCGTTGCAGTTTTATTATGCAGCCATGCTGATGCCCGAAATTATTTGTCAGGTGTTGGTGTTATATCTAATCATCGCATGGATAGATAAGCGCTGGATGAGGGTTGCCATTGCATTAACATTTCTATTGCTGCTAAAACCTGTTTTTATGCCCTGGGCGTGGCTTGTGTTGGTCGCACAATTTTGGATAAAAAACAAACAAAGAATTTGGCTGGCGTTGCCCATCGCTTTTGTTTTCTTGGTTTCTTGTCTCAACTTCAGGCAAACAGGCCTAATTCACTACACATCCATGCCGGTAACCAATGCGTTTGAGTACAATATTCGCAATTTGGTAAAAGGAGAGGTATCGGGTGAAGAAATGTATTACAAAATTGCTGCGCGTAAGATGGATAGCATGAATTTCCAGGAAAAATACCACTTCATGAAAACAGAAACGCAAAAAGCCATTAGCATGTCGCCTGTAAAGTATGCCTATTTGCATGCTCTTGGCTCCGCCAAAGCGCTTTTAGATCCAGGTAGGTATGATATGGTCGCTTTCTTTCAATTGCCGCAAGGAAGGGGTTTTATGAATAACTCAGGTTCCGGTTTTTGGGCATCGCAAGCTCCGGCATTTTGGCTGTATATTATTTTCTTCGCTCTGCTGGCATTGCTGAAAGCTTGCCTATCAGTTTTTGCTGTATTTAAAAAATTACCCAATAAACGGATTTTGATTTTCCCCGTCATCTATACCCTTGCTCTTATTGGCCCTGTGGGGAGTGCGCGCTATCTGCTGCCTGTTATGCCAATTATAATTATTATGTCCGCCATCGGCTGGAATTCTTTATTTAATAGAAAACATGAAAGTACTTTTGTTGAGTGATAACCATGGCTGGGTGGATGATGGAATCCTGAAGCATTGTGCCGAAGCCGATGAAGTATGGCATGCCGGCGACTGGCTAAACCTGACCCTATTGCATGCCTTGGAAAAACTGGGAAAAACGGTGCGTGCCTGCTGGGGCAATGTGGACGGACAAGACCTTCGCAAAATATTTCCGGAGCACAACAAATTTACAGAAGAGGGTGTAACCGTCTGGATTACACACATCGCCGGCAAACCGGGACGCTACAACCCAAAAATCACATCCCAGCTGTATGCCAATCCACCCAAAATGCTCATTTGCGGACATTCACACATCCTTAAGGTCGAACGCGATCCGGCGCTCAAAAACATGCTGTATGTAAACCCCGGCAGTTGCGGCATTCATGGGTTTCATAATGTGCGAACCGCCCTCCGATTTGAACTCAGTCAGGGTAAAATCCTGAATATGCAGGCCATCGAGTTTGGTCCCAGGGTCCAAAAAATAACCGAATAAATCTGGTTCGGCATGTTGAAATTCGAGGGAAACCCGTATTTTTGCAGTCCCACTTTGCCCGGGTGGCGGAATTGGTAGACGCGTTGGTCTCAAACACCAATGGGGTAACACTCGTGCCGGTTCGAGCCCGGCCCCGGGTACAACAAAAAAGCCTTGCCATTCAAGGCTTTTTTTATGCATCATGGCCGAAAAAATACACCTCGAAATTCCCGGTGCTGATAATCAGCAAATTCACGCACACTTGTTTCTGCCCGAAATGGAAATTGATGTGCCCGTATTTATTTTTTGCCATGGTTTTAAAGGCTTTCGCGACTGGGGATTTTTTCCGCGTATAGCCGATTGTTTTTGCCCCGAAAATGTGGCCGTACTTACTTTCAACCATACCTTCAATGGCGTGGATGAGGCCCACCCCACCGATTTTAACAGGCTGGATTTATTTGCGCAAAATACCGTCACACGAGAGCTTTCCGAGATTCATTCCGTTATTAACTGGGTTCATAGCCAGGCTGAAACTTTTGGTTTTGATCCTGACAAGATCATCCTCGGTGGACACAGCAGGGGCGGAGCCAATGCCATTGTGGCCGCCTCAACCTCTAAGTTTATTAGCAAAGTCTTTGCCTGGGCACCCGTTGCGCACTATGCTTCCATGTTTGCTTCCGCCGATTTGAAAAAATGGGAGAAGGAAGGTGTATTGATGATTCCCAATGTCCGCACAGCACAGCAAATGCCACTCAACTATGCATACTGGCAAGATTTGATTGTGAATGCGGAAAAATACAATGTGATGGAAGCGGCCGGTTCGCTGCAAATACCACTGCTGTTGATTCATGGGCAGAACGATAAATCGGTTCCGGTGGTGCATTCCGAAAAATTGTATGATGAATGCTGGCATGCATTCCTTGTGAAAATGGAAAATGCCGACCATACGTTCAATACCCCGCATCCCGCTCCTGCAGCGCTTTGTGATCAGACGGTTGAATTGCTCAACAATACCCTCGAGTTTATTCTTGACTAATTTATTTGGCTGCAGCCCGGCGCAATCGGTCGTTAATAGCCCGTCCCAGGCCTGTTTCCGGAAGCAATTCCACCACAATGTACTTAAAACCGGAATTATCCAGTTGCCGTAGCATTGCAAAAAGATTTACAGCAGCCTCTTCAAAACTTTTTCCAGGACTTAGTATCAGCTGACGTTCTGTTTCGATACCGGCCAACGGCTCAGTATACCGCAAATAGGAAGTTTCAGGCGAGTCAGGTGTTGTGTGATTATTTGAAAGAACTACTTTACACCGCGGACTGTAATGCACATCCAGTTGACCGGGTGCCGACGGATTGCTTCCGGCCGAGATTTGTTCAGCTACGGGGCCAACAATTTTAGTTATCTGTTCCACAGAAATTCCGCCCAGGCGATAAATCACCGGCTCACCCTGCAGGAAACCCACTATGGTGCTTTCAACTCCCACATTGCAGGGGCCTCCATCCAGAATGTAGCAGACTTTATCACCTAACTGGTCCGCCACGTGCTGGGCTGTTGTTGGGCTCACATACCCAAATGGATTCGCACTGGGCGCTGCTAAAGGAAAGTCGATTTTTTTGAGTAACTCAAGACATACAGGGTGGGAGGGAACCCTTATGCCTACTGTGTTTTGGCCGGCAGTTACCAGGTCAGGTATGTTGTCATTTTTGGGTAAAACCAGTGTTAGCGGACCTGGCCAAAAGGCTTCTGCCAGTATTTGTGCTTTTTCCGGCATGATCAGCACATACTTTTCAACTTCAGCAATTGCATGCACATGTACAATGAGCGGATCGAAAAAAGGACGATTCTTGGCACTAAAAATATTGGCCACCGCCTCTGCGTTAAGGGCATTGGCAGCCAATCCGTATACGGTTTCTGTGGGTATCCCTACAATTTCACCCGCTTTTAAGCAGCTTGCCGCCGTTTCCATATCGGAGCCGGGCTTTACCATCAACGCCTTTTCAGGTTGTATTTCTCGATTTTGTTATACAGGTGACTGCGCTGAATGTCAATTTCCTGTGCAGTCTTGGCTACATTCCAGGCATTGTGAATCAGCTTACGCTCAATAAAAACCTTCTCTGCCCAGTCTCTAAAATCCTGGAGCGTGGCATAATTATCTACCACCCCAAAAGGATCCGAACCGCGCTGTGCAGGGTTGCTGTAGATGAATACATCATCGCCTGTTATTTCTTCTCCACACAGTATTACCAGTCGTTCCACTACATTGTGAAGCTCACGGATGTTGCCCGTCCAATTAACCTCTTTCAAAGCTTCGTAAGCATCTGTCGTGAATTTTTTGGAGGGAAGCCCATTTTCAGCACAAATGTTTTCCAGAAAATTGGCCGCAATGGTTGGAATATCGTCGGTGCGTTCATTTAGGGTAGGTACATGGATGAGAATAACCGAAAGGCGGTGGTACAAATCCATGCGGAAGTTGCCTTTTTCAATTTCTTCCAGCAGGTTTTTATTGGTAGCGGCCACAATGCGCACATCCACCTTGATTTCCCGGTCTCCGCCTACACGGGTTATGCGACCTTCCTGTATGGCGCGCAAGACTTTAGCCTGGGCAGCCATGCTCATATCGCCAATTTCATCCAGAAACAAGGTTCCGCCATGCGCCTGCTCAAATTTGCCAATGCGCTGTTTAATAGCACTGGTGAAACTGCCTTTTTCGTGCCCAAACAACTCACTTTCTATCAATTCAGAAGGAATGCTTGCGCAGTTCACTTCTACCAAGGGCATATTGGCCCTGGGGCTTTTCTCGTGAATCCAGCGGGCCACCAGTTCCTTGCCGGTACCATTTTCTCCGGTAATCAGCACACGGGCCTCGGTAGGAGCTACCTTTTCAATGGTTTCCTTTATTTTAAGTATGGCAGGCGTTTCACCTATGATGTCGTAGGTTTTAGCAGCCTTGCGCTTCAATACCTTGGTTTCTGAAACCAGGTTGTTGCGGTCTACCGCATTGCGCAGCGTGATGAGAAGACGGTTAAGGTCAGGTGGCTTGGTAATAAAATCATAAGCCCCTTTTTTAGTGGCTTCAATGGCCATTTCTACGGTTCCATGGCCTGATATCATGACCATGGGAACGTCAGGTGCCAGGGCTTGCACACGGTCGAGCAGTTCCATGCCATCAATACCGGGCATTTTTACATCGCTTAGAACTACATCATAAATGTTTTTCTGCAGCAGCTGCAAACCTTTTGCGCCGTCTTCAGCAAGGGTTACGTCGTATTTTTCGTACTCGAGAATCTCTTTCAGGGTTTCCCTGATGGCAGCTTCATCATCAATGACCAATATAGATGGCATAATATGTATAAATTTGTTTACAAGATTATGTAATATTCATTGGACACCAATGGCAAAAATCCTTTTGTTATCCACGTATTATCAATACTTGAAGAAACGATCTAATATATAGAATATCAAACACATAAATAAATATTTATTTTGTTTCCGGTTTTTGCTCAATTTTACTGTTTGTTCACAATGTGTTTAAGAAGCAAATAAAAAAATATGTAAAAAACTTGCACATTCATGTAGAATCCCCCAAATTTGTGGATTAACGATACAAGTGTAGTGTCCATGAGGAATAAACTATCAATAATACTGCTTGCCGCGCTGGCATTGCCGTTCAAAGGATTTTCACAGCAAGATCCTTATTACACGCATTATGCCTTTAACAAAATTCTGTTTAACCCTGCTTATGCAGGAGCTTCAGGCAGTTTTTGTGTGAATGCGAATGCCCACAGGCAGTGGATGGGGTTGCAGGATGAAAGCGGCTATTTCAAAACACAATCAGGTTCAGCGCCCGTCAATTTTATTAATAGTGTAATGCCCAAAACCAATGCTTTTGGTTTTACTGCACCTGTAAACGTGAAAAATGCCGCCGGAGTATTAACCAATTACGGTGGAGCATTTTTTAGTTTCACAAACGATGTAATCGCATACGAATCCAATACCTACATGCGCGGTGGTCTGGCCGGTGCTTACAACCTATCCGATGGCAGCAGCATTCGTCTCGGTTTTGACGTTACCAGCATCACCCGCCAGATTGACGGAACAAAAATGCGTGCACACGATCCCAATGATCCTTTAGTGCCCACCAACAAACAGGGAGATACCAAAACGGAACTGGGTGCAGGTGTGTGGTATTCAAATCCTAATATGAAAGATTTGTATGCCGGTGTTTCTATGTCGCACATAAACCCTAAAGAATATAATTATGCGGCTTCAGGCGGCGCAATTAATGTTAAATCAGCCAGACATCTTTATATCATGGCCGGATTTGCCAAAGAACAGTTTTTGGGAAATCCTGCATTAAGGCTAGATCCCAGCATCATGATTAAAACAGTAATGGAGCAAGGCGGTTTTGTTAAACCGCAGTTTACACCACAAGGTATAGTTACATGGAATAATACCTTCGCTGGAGGTTTGTCTATCCGCGGACAGGGTTTAGGTGTGGATGCTGCCTCCTTATTATTGGGTTATTATCCTCCAATTAAAGGAAATGCTCCCAATGGAATGGGTACACAACTTTTCAGAATTGGATATTCCTATGATATAACACTGCAAAGCCTGCGCCGCAGCAGCAATGGAACCCATGAATTGCAAGTTAATTATTGCTTTAAAATTGCCTTGCCTGAAAGACATGAAAAGGTGTATCGCCACCCGCGATACATGAACAGGTCTAAAGATCTGGAATAATATTTAGTTTACACAATATAACATAAAACAATAACGTTATACATTGACAGAATAAAAAAAATAGTTGCGTATTCATAACTAAAACCTATTTTTGCAACTTCACGCACAATACACAAAAACGAAACTGCCAGATGAAAAGGAAAATAATCAGCAGAATCATCAGTGAAAATCAAATGGTAAATAAACTGGTGAAAGCATTAACAAACAGCAAATTGCGGAGTGCAATGATAGCAGCCTCCGTGATTCTGTTTGCATGTGGACCCGCAGACACGGGCGATCTGACGGGGACACTAAACAGAAGGCCATGGTTCCATCCACAGCCTCCGGGAACTGTATACATTCCTTCAGGAACGTTCCACACAGGCCAGTCAGGGCAGGATGTATTCCAGTCGTATCTGGAGCCCAACAAGCAAATGACCATTGTGGCTTTCTGGATGGACGAGACTGAAATCACCAACAATGAATATCGTCAGTTTGTGGACCATGTAGTAGATTCAATTGCACGCTACAAATTAGATGATGATCAGTACTTTTTCCCTGAAAACGATAATGGTGACCGTTTCATTGATTACAGTAAGGAACTTGATTGGGAAAAGCATAAAGAAGATCTTGCTGATATGTACTATTCTACCGGGGAACGTTTCCGTGGTATAGCTCAATTAGATACACGCAAGCTTTTTTACAAATACCAGTGGTTTGATTATGTGAGCGCAGCCAACCAGGATCGCGACAAATACAACCCCATGGATCGTTCCAACTTTATTAAGGATGAAGAGACTTTGATTTATCCTGACACACTATGTTGGGTACGCGACTTTACCTACAGCTTCAATGAGCCTATGGCACGCGTATATTTTTGGCACCCAAAATATGATGATTATCCCGTGGTGGGTGTAAACTGGCATCAGGCAAATGCCTTCTGCGTTTGGAGAACCATTCGAAAAGCCAGCTACTGGCACGAAATAGGTCTACCCAATACAGAAGATTTTCGTCTGCCCACAGAATATGAATGGGAATATGCAGCCCGTGCTAACAGGATTGGTAACAAATATGCGTGGGGTGGCCCTTACACACGCAACAGTAAAGGTTGTATGATGGCTAACTTTAAGCCACTGCGCGGCAACTATGGTGTAGATGGTGGCGTTTACCCTGTGCGTGCAGATTCTTATTTCCCCAATGATTTTGGCCTTTATAACATGAATGGTAACGTTTCTGAATGGACTTGGACAGATTACCAGATAGCCAACAATTCCATTGTTCATGACCTGAATGGACAAAATTATCGCAGGGTTCCTGAAAGAGGTGTAGGAAGCGATGTACCTGTAACATTAAAGCGCAAAGTAATTCGCGGCGGAAGCTGGAAAGATGTTGCCTACTTTATCGAAAACGGTGCCCGCACATACGAATATCAGGATACCAGCAAATGTTATGTAGGTTTCCGTTGTGTGCAAACTTATATAGGTAGATCAAACCGCGACAAAAAATAATTCTTAAAAAACAACTAAAACAACAAACAATAAAAAACTATGGAAAAAAGTTTCTTCGAAAGCAAAAGGTGGAAAGTAATCATGAACTATGTTTATGGTCTTGGTGCGGCGATTGTAATTGCCGGAGCTTTGTTTAAAATCATGCACTGGAAAGGTGCTGATCTTATGCTGATTGTGGGTATGGGTACCGAGTGTGTCATTTTCGTGATTTCTTCGTTTGAACCGATACACATGGATCCTGACTGGTCTCTGGTTTATCCCGAACTTGCCGGTGATGAGTCTGCCGATGGTGGAAAGAAAAAAGGCACTATTACACAACAGCTCGATACTATGCTTAAAGAAGCTAATGTTGATTCTAATGTAATTTCAAGTCTGGGATCAGGTTTGCAGAGCCTCAGCAGCAACGTTAAAGAAATGGCTAGCTTGTCAAACGCTTCCGTTGCTACAAAAGAATATGCAGAAAGCGCATCCGCAGCTGCCAACAACATGAATGCAATCAGCAACAGTTCCGCTGAAGTTGCCAACTCTATGGGTTCACTCAGCGGAGGTCTTTCTAATTTTGTGAACAACCTGTCTGCCAGTGAAAATGAGACAGTCAAATTCAAAGAAGAAATCGCTAAACTGAATAGCAATCTTGCAAGCCTGAATACCGTATATGGTAACATGCTTAGCGCTATGGGCGGCGGACGCTAATTGCCCTTTTTAAAACTTTAACCTATAAAAACAGGAGTTAAAAATGGCAGGTGGTAAAATTACACCACGTCAGAAGATGATCAACATGATGTACCTCGTGTTGACAGCTCTGCTGGCGTTGAACGTGTCGAAGGAGATTATTAAAGCCTTCAACCTGATTGAGAATTCACTGAATACCTCAACCAGTAACATTAAGGCTAAGAATGAAATGACCCTCAAAGCCATTGGTAAAGAGGAGAATGCGAGTGCAAAAGCTGCTTTGGCAATAGCCAATGAAGCCAAAAAAATTACTGATCAGTTTGAAAAGAACCTGGAAAGTGTAAAGGTTGACCTTGAAGACATATCAGGTGGTCGGAAAAAAGAACCTGAAGCATTACTTGTTAAGGGTGGTGTGGCCGAGCTTTCCCAGGGTGATAACATGGAACTTCATGCAAACTATTTCCTGCTTGAAAATAAGCCCAACAAACCAGATGGAAAAGCGTGGGCCTTCGCTCCGGCAGGTAAAATGCGTGGCGATGCAGTTTTTGAAACTATCAACAAAACCCGTGAAGATTTACTTGTGCTTCTTGATAAGGCAGTAAGAGATCCAAATCTTGGTGGAAAAGATGATAAAGGTGAAACTAAAAAACTGCTTGAAGAAGCAAAAAACAGCCTAAAAGCAAAAACAGCCCTTGTCGCCAATGATGGTATAAATTCAGATGGAAAAGAACAAAAGTGGGTTTCAATGTATCTCGAACACTCGCCACTTGCAGGTGTATTTGCCTTGTTAAGCAAATATATCAATGATGCCAGGGCTCTTGAATCTGAAGTTACTGCCGTACTCGCAAAAGCCGTGAATGCATCCGACTTCAAATTCGACAAACTTGCTGCTGTAATCTCAGCACCAAGCAGTGCTATCATGCAAAATCAAACCTACGAGGCCAACATTATGCTGGCTGCCTACAACAGTAAGGCTCAGATGAACATAACCGTTGGAGGTTCTGCCGTTGAAATAAAGGATGGTATTGGTAAGTATAAAGTTACCGGTGGTTCCCCCGGAGAATTCAACTACAAGGTTAATATAGCAGTTCCCGGCCCAGGAGGTAAAATTGAAAATCTTACCGCAGATGCCAAGTATAGCGTTTTCCCTCCTATGGCAGCAATTTCAGCCGATGAGTTGAACGTATTTTACGTGGGACTGGATAACCCTATTTCTGTGGCAGTAGCAGGTGTAGATTCCAGAAATGTTGCCGTATCTGCAAGTGCCGGAAATCTTCAGAATGCTGGTGGTGGCCGTTACAAGGTACTTTTCCCGGCACGCCAGGGCAATGAATCCATTATTAGTGTTAGTGCTAAAATGGGTGATGGCCGCGTAGTGCCCATGGGTTCTAAGAAATTTAAAATCCGTAACGTGCCCCGTCCTACCTTCCGTGCAGGTGCACTTTCGTTTGACAAGCCAGTTCCGTTGTCGGCTCTTATGGCGCAGTCTTCAGCTGTAGCTATTCTGGAAAACTTTGTATACGATGGCGTTAAATACACCATACAAGGTTTTACATTCACGGGCATTGGCAGAACAGGCCCAAAGAAAGCTTCTATTACGGGTTCTTCTTTGCAGGGCATAAAAGGTATTCTGGGTGGTATGCGTGCCGGTGAATTCGTTATGTTCTCCGATATTCGCGCAGTTGGGCCTTCAGGTGCTGTTTTCCTTGAAAACGTAAGCGGAATGCTTCAATAAAAAATAAAAATATTTTTAAATAATCAGGTTATGAAAAAGGGAATGTTAATCGTTGTAACTTGTCTGATAGCCATTAATGGCTACAGTCAGGATTGGGGCTGGGGAGACTCAGGCGGAGGTTCCGGAAGTAGTTCCGGAGGATCATCCTCATCAGGCAGATCTTCATCTGGATCTACAGGTGGAGGAACAACAGGTGCTGGTGCTGCCGGTGCAACGCCAACACTTGCTGTACCAACGATTGGAACGCATTATGATGATCCTCCTGCGTTTCACCGTGAAACACCCTATACTTCCAATGATGGACGTCCGGGAATTGATGATGCTGTCGTAGTTCCTTACCCTTTTTTGCGTGAAGCGGATCTTAAATTTCGCCGTAGAATATGGAGAAGAATCGATTGTCGTCAAAAAATGAACCGCTCTTTTACTTGGCCCAAAAATCCTGTTACTCAGATTATCTATGAAGCAGCAACAAAAGGCTTGGTTCGTGGTTACTGGACCGATTCTCTTAACCGAGTTAAGACTCCGGAAGATTGTTACAAGGAAGGATCCAAACTCATCGTGACCCAGATACAAAACTGGAGAAACCCAGAAGACAATGAAGATCTTGTAGATACAGCGTATTACGATGTCTTCAAGTGGGAAAAGATTGTTAGATTTGAGATTATGGAAGACTGGTTGTTTGATTACAAACACGGTGAACTTCGCCCCAGAATTATTGCCATAGCTCCCATGTATGAAGAGAAATTCCCTAATGGTCAAACCTACGAACTCCCATTGTTCTGGATAAAAATGGATGATTTGAGACCTACACTGGCTAAGTCTGAAGTATTTAACCGTTACAATGATGTTATGCGCATCAGCTGGGATGATTTATTTAATCAATATCGTTTGTTTGACAGTTACATTGTAAAGACAACCGACTGGGATGACAAATATCTCAATCAGCGCACTGAATTTCAGCAAGACGGTTTGGCCACCCTGCTGGAGGCAGAAAACATCAAAAATGACCTGTTCATTTTTGAGCATGATTTGTGGGAATTTTAAAATAGAAAATTAATATTTAAAGTCCCGTCTTCCAATAGACGGGACTTTTCCTTTTATACGGTTTTTGATTTTATATTTAAGTTGATTAATTCCTAAAAAAAGTGTATTTTTGCCGTTCGTTTTGAAAGACGCAGTTTTAGGTCTGGAAGAATTTGATATTGAATTCGTGAAGCTGAAAGACGGCGTACACGAGTTTAATTACAGGCTTGAAAAAAAGTTCTTTGAGGTATTTGAAAACGAGGATGTACTTACATCTGATATCATAGTGAAGGCTATATTGGAAAAGTCTTCTCATCTGATGAACCTCAACCTTGAATTGGTTGGGAAAGTTGATGTAAGTTGTGATCGTTGTTTGGTTCCGCTGTCTATTAAGGTAGAAGCTAGTCATCATGTTTTGTATAAGATGCTTCCCGAAATTGAAGAAAAGCAAGAACATGATGATTGGGTGGTTCTCACGCAGCAGGATTACAAAATCAACCTCGCGCAGGATTGTTATGAAACAACCTTGTTGTCTTTGCCAATGATGCGCAATTGTGATGACATGGTAATAAAGCCCTGCAACCTTCAAATGCTTGCAAAGCTGAACGATTTGTCCGGTGCTGATGAAGAGAAGTTTGATCCGCGCTGGGATAAACTAAAAGAACTATTTAAAAAGAAATAATAATATAAAATGTCATCATGTTTTGTATAAGATGCTTCCTGAAATTGAAGAAAAGCAAGAACATGATGATTGGGTGGTTCTCACGCAGCAGGATTACAAAATCAACCTCGCGCAGGATTGTTATGAAACAACCTGGTTGTCTTTGCCAATGATGCGCAATTGTGATGACATGGTAATAAAGCCCTGCAACCTTCAAATGCTTGCAAAGCTGAACGATTTGTCCGGTGCTGATGAAGAGAAGTCTGATCCGCGCTGGGATAAACTAAAAGAACTATTTAAAAAGAAATAATAATATAAAATGGCACATCCTAAGCGAAAAATATCAAAAACCCGTAGGGACAAACGTCGTACACATGACACATTGGAAGTACGCCCTATGATTGCCGATCCAGTTACCGGCGATGTTTCTCTTTACCATAGGGTAAACCTGGAAACCGGCATGTATCGTGGCCAAAAGGTCATGAAGGGTCGCAACGATTAATTATGGTGAGAATTGGTGTGGATGCGATGGGCGGAGATTACGCCCCTCTCGAGGCTGTTAAAGGAGCTATCGAGGCAGGTCGTATTCATTCCGATTACCAAGTAGTTCTTTTTGGTGAAAAAAAGTCCATAGAAGCCGTTTGCAGGCAAGAGGGCATTCTCACATCGATTGAAATAATTGATTGCCCAACTCAGATTGAAATGGGGGAGCATCCTGTAAAAGCTTTTTCATCTAAACAGGATTCCAGCATTGCAGTTGGTTTTCGTTATTTGGCCGAAGGAATGATAGATGCTTTCCTGAGTGCAGGTAATACCGGTGCTATGCTGGTTGGTTCACTTATGACTGTTAAGGCTATTCCCGGAATTGACAGACCTTGCCTAACTACAGTTGTACCCAGACTTAACAATCATCCAGGCCTACTGCTTGATGTAGGAGCCAATGCAGATTGCAAACCTGAACACCTTCAACAGTTTGCTATTTTGGGTTCAGTATTTTATGTAGCCGTTAATAAGGTTGAGAACCCCAAAGTAGGATTGCTTAACATTGGAGAGGAAGAAGAAAAAGGAAGCCTATTTACCCGTGCTACACATACGTTGCTAAAAAATACCGGTGGAATAAACTTTGTTGGTAATGTTGAAGGCAGAGATATTTTTGGTGATAACAGCGATGTTATAGTTTGCGATGGATTTACCGGAAATGTTATTATTAAGGTATGTGAAGGCATGTATTATCGCCTTGCCAAACGCGGTGTTCAGGATGATTACCTGGATAAATTTAACTTTAAACATTACGGCGGAAGTTCCGTACTTGGAGTCAATGCTCCGGTTATTGTAGGACATGGAATATCCAAGGCCGATACTTTTGTTAAAATGATAGAACTAGCAGCAGAAGAGGTTAACAGCGGTATGATTCAAAAAATCAAGGATGCTGTTGCTGCCCACTTAAATCCCCAAGCTACTGCCTGATGCAAAGATTAACAGCAGCAATTACTGCCGTTGGCGGTTATGTACCCGAAACGGTTATTACCAATAAAGACCTTGAAAAGCTGGTGGACACTTCTGATGAGTGGATTACCACACGCACCGGAATAAAAGAGCGACATATTCTTCGTGAGCCCGGAAAAGCGACCAGCGATATGGCTGTGAGAGCCATTTTACCCATGCTGGAAAAGCGGGGCATTTCACCCGAAGAAATTGATGTGATTCTGGTGGGTACAATTACCGGAGATTATATATTCCCGGCATGTGCCAATATTATCGCTGATAAGATTGGTGCAAAAAACGCCTGGGGTTTTGATATTGCCGCTGCCTGTTCAGGATTTTTATATGCGCTGGAAACAGGCAGCCGTTTTATCCAAAGCGGATCAAAGAAAGTGTTGGTTTGCGGTTTTGATAAGATGAGCACCATTATTGATTATACAGACCGAAATACGTGTATTATCTTCGGTGATGGTGGCGGCTGCGTACTTCTTGAGCCTAATACTGACGGATATGGTGTACTCGATTCCATTCTTAAAATGGATGGTAGTGGCCGTGAATTTTTATTTCAGCCTGCAGGCGGTTCTATGAATCCTCCAACTATGGAAACTGTTACCAACAGACAGCACTATGTTTATCAGGAGGGGAAGACCGTTTTCAAATTTGCAGTGACCAATATGGCGGATGTTAGCTACGACATTATGGACAGAAATGGATTGAATGCAGATTCGGTAAACTGGCTTGTTGCTCATCAGGCAAACCTTCGTATAATAGATGCCACTGCTGAGCGCATGGGGCTCGACAAGGAAAAAGTAGTGGTAAATATTGACCGTTATGGCAATACCACCGCAGGAACCTTGCCTTTGCTGATGTATGATTTTGAAAAGAAATTTAAGAAGGGCGATAACATTATTCTTAGCACTTTCGGTGGTGGGTTTACATGGGGTAGTATCTATGTCAAATGGGCGTACGACGCAATTTGATCATTTTCTTAAAACAGCCCGGTAAATAAAGTCGGCGTCTTTATTGTATCCACCGCAGTATTCCTCTGAAATTTCGTGTAATCCTTTTTGGTCTGAAAAAAAATGAACATTTTCTTCATTTTCAGCAGAGAAAACTGAACAGGTCAAGTAAATAAGTTTACCTCCCGGCTTTAGAAACATTAAGGCGTTTTCAACTATTTTACGTTGCCGCTTGGTGTAAATACTAAGTTCATCTGCAGAAAAGCCGGAGATCATTTCCGGATTTCGTCTCCAGGTACCGCTGCCACTGCAAGGCACATCGCAAATAATAGTGTCGAATACCGGTTTGGTAATGCTGATTTTATCATCAAACAACAATGCTTTCGTATTGGTTGTTAAATCGGTAGTTCCGGAAAAGGGTAGGGGTTTTCCTTCTGCAGAAAACCGCTGTAATGCATTGTGTACACTCTGTGAACGGGAATCAGAAATGTATAGGGTTGCCTCCGGATTTATTTCACAGGCCAGCAGGGCTTTCCCTCCTGCGCCGCAACAGGCATCCCAAACAAGTTCAGCATCTGAAAGGATTTCATCATTCAGTGATTCCTGGCTGCTAAGATCCTGAATACGGCACCAACCCTTCAGAATGGCTTCATCCAGGTTCTCATTTGCTATTTTTAATGTTCCTCCGTCAAATTCTTCAAAATCCAAAGATTTGTTTTTCAACCATATAAAAAGTTCCTGCCTGAAACGGGGATTAATTTTAATCCAGACAGGTGCTTTTTTACCAAACCAATTGTTGAGTTTGGATATCTTTATATTTGCTGAAAGATAGGCATTATAAGGTTTGTAGGGATTCCATTCTTCACCGGTAAATTCTTGGATATCACCAAAACCAGAGGATGAACCAAGGCCAGGATACACTTCAGGAATAATGTCTGAATAATTAACAGAATCATTTTGGAGCCTAATTAGTC
>VHBA01000048.1 GCA_016872175.1 Sphingomonadales bacterium
AAATCAATAAAATATGGAATTTTTTTCATAAGAACATATGCAAATATAGTAAATTATTTTTATTGTTAACAACATCTGTGTGTGATATCAGTCATATAAAATGAAAAAAGATTCAAAATAATGAAAGTATTTTAAGAATAATAGAAACTAACAATATCTTTGAAATAAGATAAAATAGTGGATGCAGGTTAATTCATTTAATTGGGAAAATTGGTATGAGGCGGTAGGAGGACGCAGCATAAGTATTGATGAGGTAAATGAGTTCATTCGGAAGATATATGATGATCAGTACAAGCGTTTTGATGGTGTAATTGCCGAATCCTGCGTATCAATGATGCCCATAGATGCAGCAACTTTATTGAAGAAAAAAGCCATCGAATTTGGGGCTGATCTGGTGGGTATTTGTGAAATAGAGCCTTCCGATATTTATAATGGACGCACGGTCACTGAAAAATTTGCCGTTGCAGTCGGTCAACGTATGCTTTAGCGTGCGTTTCAAACAGTTCCCTCAACAGAATCTGCCATTGAGTGCCTGCGTGTATACTACACATTGGGCGAAACCGTGATTTCGCTTGCTGCATTTATTCGTTCGCTTGGTTATTCCTGTAGGGTAGAACACCCGATTGGCGACAGCGATGTTTTGCACATAACCATTGGACTGAAAGCCGGTTTTGGTGAGCTGGGGCGGCATGGTTCCATCATCAATCCTAAGTTGGGGCCGCTGTTTCGCATGGGAAGTATTATTACAGATATGCCGCTGCAAACAGACAAACCCATTGATGCAGGCATAGCTAAATTCTGCGATAATTGCAGGGCCTGCCGATTGTATTATCCGGCCAATGCCATACCCGATGAACGAAGTGCGGCTGCAGGAAAAGACCATCTTGGAAATGACCGCTACATGGTAGACACTGCCAAACGCTTTCCCTATTTTGCCAAACATAATTACTGCAGCATTTGCCTCCCGGTTTGCGTATACAACCACAAAGAATGGGCCCGCGATTTTGAAGGTTTTGAAACAAAACTATGGCATGAAATCATCACGGAAGAGCCGCCTCCGCCGGTTTATCCTGCCGGATATAAAAATATTTAATCGGTAACGATTCCGCCTTTTTTCACTTCACCACCCGATGCCATCAACAAATAGCTTTTGATAAACGGCCATAAATCTCCATCCATCACATTTTGAATATTGCTGGTTTCTTCGCCGGTTCGCACATCTTTCACCAGTTTATATGGATGAAAAACATAGTTCCGGATTTGTGAGCCCCATTCAATTTTCATTTTGGAATCTTCAATGGCTGCCCTTGCTGCGTTTCTTTTCTGAATTTCAAGTTCATACAAACGGCTTTTCAGCATCTGCATGGCACGTTCGCGATTGGCCAGCTGGCTTCTTTCTACCTGACAGACCACCACAATGCCCGTAGGAATGTGTGTGAGCTGCACTTTGGTTTCTACTTTGTTTACGTTTTGACCGCCTGCACCGCCACTGCGGCTGGTTTGCAATTCTACATCGGCCGGTTTTATGTCAATTTCTATACTGTCATCGGCCATTGGATAAACGTATACACTGGCAAATGAAGTGTGCCTGCGCGCGTTGCTGTCAAAAGGAGAGATACGCACCATGCGATGTACCCCATTTTCCCCTTTCAGGTAACCAAAGGCAAAAGAACCGTCAATTTCGAGGCTCACACTCTTGATTCCGGCAACTTCACCATCGGTTCTTTCCAGTTCAGCAACCTTAAATCCATTTTTTTCTGCCCACATCATGTACATGCGCATCAGAATGTCGGCCCAGTCGCAACTTTCGGTTCCGCCGGCACCGGCATTGATTTCCAGCACACAACCCAGGTGGTCTTCTTCGCTTTGCAGCATATTGCGGAATTCAAGGTCTTCTACAGTCTGGCAGAGCTGTGCATACTGCTTGACTATCTCTTCGGAAGTGGCTTCTCCGGCTTCGACAAATTCTACAAGCACATCCAGGTCATCAAGGCCTGAAGTACAGGTAGTGTAAGCATCTGTCCAGCTTTTTTTCTCTTTAAGTTTTTTTAGGTGTGCCTCGGCTTTTTTGGGATCATCCCAAAAATTTGGATCCAGGGTTCTTTCTTCTGCGTCGGCGATTTCGGCTATCTTTCTATCGATGTCAAAGATACCTCCTCAAGGCCTCTACACGGCCCCTTATATCTTTATGCTGATCGGTATTCATGCCGTAAAGATACGGAAATTATCGCTCACTAATTACCGCTGTTGGGGCCAACAGCTTTCTGGTATACCTCCAGACAGCGCTTGCGTGCCACTTCGTGTTCAACAACCGGCCTCGCATATTGCAGAGAATTCCACTCCGGAATCCATTGTTTGATGTATTTGGCCTCCGGGTCGAATTTTTGGGTTTGCAGGTGCGGATTGAACACCCGGAAATAGGGAGCAGCATCAACGCCTGAACCGGCAGCCCATTGCCAACCGCCGTTGTTGCTGGCCAGCTCAAAATCCAGCAGGTGACGGGCAAACCAGGCTTCGCCCCAGCGCCAGTCTATTAGCAGATGCTTGGTGAGAAAACTGGCCACAATCATGCGCACACGGTTATGCATAAAGCCTCTAGACAGCAGTTCGCGCATGCCTGCATCAACAATCGGATAGCCTGTTTGTCCATTACACCATTTTTCAAATTCATCTGGATTGTTGCGCCACTCAATGCGGTCGTATTTGGGTTTAAATGATTCTTTCACTACTTTCGGAAAATGCCACAGTATTTGCATGTAAAACTCGCGCCAGATAAGTTCATTGAGGTATTTCTCCGACAATTTCATGGCGGTTTTGGCCAGTTTGCGCACACTGATGGTTCCAAAGCGCAAATGCACACTCATTCGGGTTGTTCCGCGCACCGACGGAATATCCCGCTGATGCTCGTATTTTTTTATAATTTCCTCATCGGGGACAAGGTCTGGAAATTCAAAATCAGTTTTTTCAAAACCCATGCCTGCCAAAGTGGGCAATGGGCCTGAATTATCTTTTAAAAAACTATCCGCCAGCGTTTCCGAAGGAAATGAATTCAGCAATTCAGCTTTAAATTGGGCTTTCCAGCGTTTGCTGTAGGGCGTATAAACGGTGTAGGGTGTGCCGTCGTCTTTCACCACCTCCGCACATTCAAAAATCACCTGATCCTTAAATTGCAGAAAACCCACTTCATTTGCTGCACAAAGTTCTGCTACTTCTTTGTCTCGTTGCAAAGCGTAAGGCTCATAATCTTTATTGGAGAAAACAGATAGAACATTTCCATTTTCTAGTAACCCTTTCCATATGTCATTTGGGTTGCCGTAAAATACCCAGAGATCACTGCCCAATGATTGCAGTTGCTTTTTAATATCACTAAGCACCCTATGAATAAACAAGACCCGCCGGTCTGTTGGATTTTCGAGCTTGTCTAAAATTTGCCTGTCGAAAATAAAAATGGGTTTCACGGGCAGACCGCTTTTCAGTGCCTGAAAAAGCGCGTTGTTGTCGTCTGTTCTTAGGTCGCGACGAAACCAAAAAATATTATGCTTTGGGTTTGAAGATGTCATTGAGTGCGGTTTCTGGGGTTGGATATAGGTAACCAAATCCGGCCTGTAAAAGTTTTTCTGCACCTACCTGCTGGCTGCCACAGGCAAGTGTTCCCATTTCGCCCATCATCAATTTTAGCATCAAACAAGGCACATTGGGGTGTAAGGTTCGTTTTTTCCTTGCCTTGTCTATCGCACATACCAGCTGCTTCATATTCACCACCTGTGGTGCCACAGCATTCCAGATACCGGATTCTGTTTTGTCAAATAAAAAGCGATATATACGGCATAAATCGTCTGCATGTATCCAACTGAGCTTATTTTTGGGGCTTCCGGTGGTGGGAATAATACCCAAAAAGGCTGTTTGCATCATTTTAGCCATAAAACCTTCATTGGCAGCAAGAACTACAGGTGTTCTGACAACTTGTGTAATACAACCCGCATGGCTCCATGCTTCGGCCACAGCTTCCCAGGCGGTACAAACTTTTGCCAGAAATTGGTTTCCGGGCAAATCGTTCTCCGTAAAAACTTTTTCAGAAGGGTTGGGGTAAAAATCTGTTCCGGAGGCGGTTATGTATTTCTTGGGCAGATTATTTTGCTCCTGAAGTTCTTTTAATAAAAACAGGGAAGTCATCGTCCGACTTTCCAGTATTTCTTGCTTGTAGCGGCTTGTCCAGCGCTGTGCACCCACATTGGCACCGGCCAGATGAATCACGATATCGATGGGTTGTGTAAGATTTTTAGGGAATATTCCTTTTTTATGATCCCAAAAAAAAACTTTTTGTTTAACATTTTGTTTAATCTCAGAAGTGGTTAAAATGCTAACATCCATGCCTTCTGTCCTTAACATGGGTACCAGTCTCTTTCCGAGCATGCCGGTGGCTCCGGTAATTAAAATGTTCATACAACTATGAGTGCAAAAGAAACAAATAACGATCCAAATATGTTCGATCCCCGCAAATCAAAAAAAGATTTCAGGGATAAATTTTTTATAAAAGATATTGAGAACATAACAGGTATTAAGGCTTACACCATCCGAATTTGGGAACAGCGTTATGATATGCTAACCCCCAAACGCACAGATACGAATATCAGGTATTATGAGGAAGACGATCTTAAATACCTGATGAACGTGAGTATTCTGAACGCCAATGGTTTCAAAATCAGCAAGATTGCCAAAATGAGCAGGGAAGAGGCTCAGCGTCAAACCTTGTCCATCAGCGAAGGCAGCAGCAAATACGAAAACCAGATACAGGCACTCACAACCGCCATGCTTTCATTTGATGAGAAGGAGTTTAATAAGATTCTCAGCATCAGTATTTTAAAGGTTGGCATGGAAGAAACGGTGACACAGATTATCTTTCCTTTTATGGCCCATGTGGGCGTTTTGTGGCTCAGTGGCAGCATTAACGTGGCGCACGAGCATTTCATAACCAACATCATACGTCAGCGCATGTATGTTTCACTGGATCAGATAAATCCCAATCCATCTCCATTTTCGAAAAAGTTCCTGCTGTTTGTTCCTAACGGAGAAAACCATGATCTGAGCTTGTTGTTTGCGGCCTACATGCTAAAAACCAAAGGCCAGCAGGTGATTTATCTGGGAACTTCCACACCGCTTGAGGATTTGAATAAAGTTTTCAGGTTACACAGGCCGGATGCTGTTTTTTGCGCTATTACGGGTAGTAATTCTCAGGTGCCTGTGCAAGTGTATGTTCAAAGTTTGCACAGAACTTTTCCCGGAACTCCGGTTTTGCTCACAGGCAAGCAGGTTATTCGCCGCAGGGATTTGAAATTACCTCAAGGTATAAGGGTGGTCGCCTCTCCGGATGAGTTCAATGAAGCAATAGAAGAAATTACAGGTCAAAACGGCTGATATCCACTTCAGTATTGATTTTTGTGCCATTGCAGAGAAAATCTGCCATCATGGGCGAGAGCCAGGGAATAAGACTGCTGCCTTTACTGCCCAATCCATTGTAAATAAATATTCCCCGGTCTGTGGGATGTTCGCCGAGATAAGGCCTTCTACCTTCTACAGTGGGTCTTACGCCTCGTCTGTGTTTTGAAAGTCTGAAAGGAATTTTGGTCCAGAAACGTATTTGTTCCATGAGTTTTTCAGCGTCTTCGGGTAGGGGTGATGTATCCAAACTTCCTTTGTGGAAGGTACTTCCGGCCAGCCAGTTGCCTTTGCCATCGGGTACCAGCCAGTTTCTGTTTTTATAAAGTGCAGTTGGCAATTCCTTGTCGAATTTCAAGGTCAGAATATCTCCGGCGGTAGGGTGAAAGTGCAATTTGTTAAACCAGGGGTTTTCCAAAACCTTAATCCCTTCACAAAATATGATACCATCAGCGGCGTATGCTTCATAATGCCAATGATTTCCGACTTTCCGTAGCGAGGCATGCTGAAATTCAGCTTGTTCAATTACAATGCGGGTTTTAAGCCATTCTTCTGCCGCTGCTAGAAAGGCATTGGTGTTGAGACGGGCACATTGTGAAATGGGAGTGAACGCGTTTTTTGCAACAATTCCCGGCAGTGTATCATGGTTCAGAGCATCAATCCAGGGTTGCATTTCAGCTGTTTGTGAACGCAGCTGCCAGAAATCGGATGTTTCCTCATTCGGATGAATCTGAAAGCCATTTAATGGTTGGAAGAATGAAGCATTCAGTTTAGCTTCCCATTCGCGGTAATAATCTGCAATCAGCGGAAATAGGGTTTCTCCCATCCATGTTAATCGAACACCCTTAGGCACAATGGGATGGATTATACCTGCTGCTACACGGCTGCTGGAAGATGATTCAGGCTTATCCAGTAAAACGAGATTTTTACCACGCAAGGCAAGCTCCAGGGCAAGAGAAATACCGGCCAGTCCGCCACCCACGATGATATAGTCTGTTTTTTGCCCCGACAAGATTTAATTTGCAGCAAATTTCCTGCAAATGAAGTTAACACGCTTAAGTTTTTTTCTGGGTTTATTATTGTCATGCTTCAACGCAAATGCACAAGATGGGAAAGGGGTATTTTCTTCTGCATTGCATGTGGCCCTGAATGCCTGTCAGATTGATGGTGACGGTGCTTCGGGTTATAATAAATTTGGCTATACTATAGGAACGGTTATTGCACAAAATTTAGCCAATAAATGGCAGTATGAAACGGGAATTGCCATTAGCGAACGAGGATCGCGCTATCCATTAAATCCTGATTTACCCGGTAAACAGGCATTTCACTACCGTTACCAAACTGTAGACGTTCCACTTTTTTTCAATAAAACCATTGACTCCCGCTGGAAAGCAGGCCTGGGCTTTCGCACTACCTATCTCATCAAAGCAAGGGAAACCGAAGGCATTCACCTGAATGTGGAACAAGACAGCCGAAAAGCCGGAATGCTGATTTGTGCCAAGGTGCATTACAAGGTAAACAATTCACTGAGTTACCGATTAGAATGTCAGTATGGGATGGTTTCCGTATCCAATTCAGCTGCCGGAAGTTTATTTTTTCCTGCCGGTGCCTATTACAATTGCATCAGCGCAGGAATTCAATATAATGTATCTTCGAAGGCAGAATGAATAAATGGATAATATGTGCCGTTTTTGCCTGTTTTTGGGCTTGTGATGATGATAAAAGTGTTCAGATAGTAAAAGATATTAGAGAATTGCTTTTAATGCAACAAAACACCTGGAATGAAGGAAATATTGAAAAATTCATGGCCGGATACCATCGGGATTCAGGAATGCAGTTTATAGGGGCTAAAGGGGTTAGGTATGGTTGGCAGGCTACGTTAGACGCCTACAAAAACCACTATCCGGATAAAGGGGCAATGGGGCAGCTCTATTTTGATATTGATACAATAGAATTGCTGGATAATGCAGCAGAAATCGGGCATGTTAATGGCCGCTGGAAGCTGATTCGTGCAAAAGATACGCCCGCAGGGCATTTTAGCCTGATTACACGCAGGATTTCAGGCAAACACAAAATCATCATTGATCATACATGGTAAATCGCCTGGTGGCTATAGCCCATAAAATTTTCAGTCTTTCCGAAAAAAAATTTCTGCCGCTGTTGATGCTGCTGGTGCTAGTGTCTCATCTGCCCTATATGAAATTGCCTGCTGTGGGCAACCATGTTTGGCGGCAGTGCAATACACTGGCCGTGGCGAAAAATTACGCCGATGAAAGTATGAATCTGCTGGAACCCCGTGTAGATAAGCGCTTTGAAACCTCGGGTATTACAGGACCCCAGTTTCCGGCTTATGAGTATGTGCTCGCCTGCATGTACCGCAGTATGGGTTTCTCCGAGTATTACCACCGCTGGCTTTCCTTGATTTTTACCCTGTTATCGGTTTGGGCTATGCACAAGGTGATTTTGCATTACACAGGAAACCAGGTTCATGCCACTATAGGAGCTGTTTTTTTGGCCTTTGCACCCGAAATGTATTTTCATGGCATCAATGCAGTGCCCGATATAATGGCATTGTGCTGCATGCTTTGGGGTTGGTATGCCGCCCTGCGCTGGCTGCAGTCATTTTCGTGGAAACCAATTTTTTGCGCCACCGCCTTATTGGCCCTGGCAGGCATGATAAAGCTACAATTTCTAATGGCCGGATTACCCATTGCCATTGGATTTTTTGTGCATACCGAAAGACCTCGAAAAGCCTGGCTCCAGTCTGTTATAATGGGAATCTTCGTAGCCGGGTTGTCTTTATCTTGGTATGCGTACGCTGCCTATCTGGTAAAAACCTATGGTCTGCATGAATTTGTGCATGCCATGCGCCATGCCAGAAGTTGGGGAGAGGCACTGGATATTCTTGGGAAAAATCTTTTTTCAGATATTCCTGAAACCTGGGTTGGGTATACATTTCTGCCATTTTTGCTATTCGGAATTTATAAGAGCAAAGCTATTTGGCGAAAATACCTTCCTGTAATGGCTTATGGTGTGGGCTGTCTGCTTTTTTATTTTCCTGTGCAGTATCAGTTTATTCACCATGGATATTATGCTATCGTTTTTATGCCCTTGATGGCATTTGTAGTTGCACGAGGTGCAGGCGTAGTAATGCAAACACGTTTTGCACCCTGGGTTTTGATATTGGCATTTTCGCCGGTATGGGCATGGATTAGGATAGTGCCTAACAACTGGACGCCCGGCAATTTAAAGGTGCCCGATGAATTTGTGAATTCGAAACAGGCAGCACTGCTGCGGCAGAATAACGATACCACGGAGCGATGGATTGTTGGACCTGATATATCCGGTTGTGTCTATTTTTATTATACCGGAACCAAGGGCTACCCTTGGGATACTGCTATAGAAAGACCTGTAACGCTTTCTCAATATTATGACAAAGGTGCAGTGGGTTATGTGACAGATTGTCCAGAGTTACTCATAGACAGTAATCTTAACTATGCACCGAGTTACAAGCTTAAGCTCGAGAAAAAGGTTGGTAACATCGGTTGGTATCGAATCATACCATAAAAAAAAGACCCGATGAAATCGGGTCTTGAATATTTTGGAAGGTAATAATTAACCTCTTCTTTCTTTAATACGGGCAGCCTTACCGATTTGCTTGCGCAGGTAGAAGATACGTGCACGACGTACTTTACCGCGGCGGTTAACCTCAATTTTGTCAATAAATGGGCTGTTAACAGGGAAGATACGCTCTACACCAACGCCATTTGAAATCTTGCGAACAGTGAATGTTTCTTCCACTCCGATGTTTCTGCGCTGGATAACATCGCCCTGAAACTGCTGAATACGCTCTTTGTTTCCTTCTTTGATTTTGTAGTGCACGGTAACACGGTCGCCGGCTTTAAAATCAGGAATATCGTTGCGCAAATACTCGCTCGTGATGGATTTAACAATCGGGTTCATGATTCTTAAGAATTGGGGTGCAAAGATAACAAAATCTTTGGGTTTTTCAAACAGAAGTTCACGTTTTTAAACAAAGTCCTGTTTTTTAGTCATTTCCCTTCATCTTTGCAGCGCCCTTTTCCATGAGAAAGTTGCGATTGCAGGAGCTAAACCGTCTTAGCACAGAAGATTTTCGCCAGTCTGCCAAACTGCCGTTTTTGGTTGTGCTGGACAATATCCGAAGTATGCACAATGTAGGTTCATTTTTTCGCACTGCCGATGCGTTTCGCTGCGAAAAACTCTTGCTTTGCGGCATCACAGCCCGCCCGCCACACCGTGATATAACAAAAACAGCACTCGGTGCAGACCGTTCCGTTGAGTGGGAATATGCAACCGATACAACTAAAGCAGTAATGGCTTTGAAACAGCAGGGCTATTATATTATTGGTGTGGAACAAACCACGCATTCACTGCCTTTGCAGCATTTTTCAATGCCCGATCAACCGATTGCCGTTATTTTTGGCAACGAAATTGATGGTATTCAGTCAGAAGTTTTGGAACTTTGCAACGCATGTATAGAAATTCCACAGGCAGGCACGAAGCATTCGCTCAACGTTTCCGTTGCGGCAGGCATTGTGTTGTGGCATTTTTGCGCACCGCATTTGTCGTCATTGCACTAGGATGTTTCAATAATTCATTTGCCCAGAAAAAAGACGAACTGTCAAAACTTTGCGACGCCGAACAGCGCCGCATCGATATGCTGGATGGTAAAAATGATACCAGTGCCGGCTATGCGTCAAAGGCACAGTTTGACCGGGCAAGGCAAATTTATTTTAACCGCATAGATCAAATACAGTCTGCACTGGAAAAAAACAGTTTTCCCAAAGCTGAATTTGTTCCGTTCTACCAACAACTTATTACTTCACTCCAAGGGGTAAACAGCGGAACCGTGAGATTTTTAGGATATTACGATCAGTACTATGCCACCATTCTTGAATTGTCTAAAAACCAGGGTATTCAAAAAGACAAGGAACTCCTTAAAAACAACCTGTTTGTAGCACTGGAGGTTATCCCGTACTTCGTTAAACGTGCTTCAGCCGAGGAAGTTATGCTATTTGCTGCCGCCAAAAGACCCTATGATGTGCTCACCAAGCACGGCGATTACCAGCGAGAAGCATGGGTAATGAAGGTACTGGAGACTGTAGCTAAAAACGATCCTAACGCGATTAAACAATTCATTGGAACATTACACCCGGTAAACAATATTCTCATAAGCAGTAAAGATTCTGTGGTTTCCATGCTCTATGATATTTACCGTGCCTACGGTAGAAGCAGCACGGGCTATACCAATATTCACATGGTTTATCACGGGGAACTTACAGTTGCCCAAAGCGAGGCCTTGGCGGCCGATGAAGACGCCTGGTTTACCAAACTTTGTTCGCTTAGAAGAAATCCTGAGACTCTGGGTAGCTATTCCGTGGATGCAGAAATGGCACACCATAGTATCAAGGTCATTCGAAAGATAAACCTGCTGCACGATGAGAAAAATGAGAAAATCCGTTTTAAACTGGCAGAAAACCTAAGCGCAGAGGAGTTATATAACCTAATTGTATACAGCCGCGACGAAATCTTCACCAGTACCTTCCTGGGATTGTTCAAACGCATGATGCAGCGCCGAACAGACAGCAGCATGTATGTGTTTTTTAATAAAATGGGATTCAATCGTTTTAGAACTTTTGTGCAAACATGTGCCGGTTATAACACCCTGCAGCCTGTGCTGAAAACTATGTCTGTGACTGAGCAGGAGCAGTTTATAAATGAAATTGTAAAGCACCTGGATCTTACCGGAGGCAACCTGGGTCCTGCAGTGGAAGTGGCGGATATTTTTGGTTCTTTGTCCGATTCACTGATACGCGAAAAAATGATTGCCCGCATTCACAAAGACCTGCGTCGCTGCTACCTGGCCGATAACCGTTATGGAATGAAGATTTACGGACTGCTGTATAAGCTAGCCGGCAAAAATCCGGTGCTGGTGACCGGTATTTCTGTTAAGTATAAAGTTCCTGAACTCACCCGGGTAGAAGCGGAGTTGATGTTTCCCGATGGGAAAAATGTACAGCAGCATATTTTTTATGATGACGAAGATGGAAACGCGGCTTTCAAATCTTTTAGGAGTAAGTTTTCATCGGATAAAAGCTATAAATTAACAGAAACAGAAGATTACCTGAAAATAGAGAGTGTAGAGGGCCGAAAAATTTTGCTATATATGAATAAGCCCGGCGTGGAAAAAGGACTGGCCAATCTTATGGTGTTGTTTGAGAAAGAAAAGAGGTATCCGGATATTGTGGTGCACCGCGGACACAGCTACCACCTGCAAACCACTATCGATGTGCTTACCAGCAATACCAAAGTGGCGGTTCTGGGTAGTTGCGGTGGTTATCAAAACATTAGCCGGGTGCTGGAAAATGCTTCCGATGCGCAGATTGTTAGCAGCAAACAAATCGGCACCTGGACGGTGAACAATGAACTGCTGAAAGATATGTGCGAAATGATGCGAACCGGAACCGGTGAAATTGTTTGGAGCACGCTGTGGGCAGGCATGGAAGACCGCATGAAAAATAATGATAAATGGAAGGATTATATTCCGCCCAACCGCAACCTGGGCGTGAAGTTTGTGAAGGCTTTCCAGGTAATGAAATAAGCCATGGGTAAATTTAAATTTACCCGCATACAATGGCTACAGCTGGCATTGCTGCTCCTTTTGGTGGTCATAGCGGGTATTAGCGGATACCGTGGACTTGTTTCCTGGTTTCTCAATGTGAAAGATATACCCAATTCACCCAAAAACACAACATCCATCCACCGCCTGCACAATGCCGCACTGGATATAGATAATCCTGCCTTATTTAATGTGGTTTTTTTTCTCAGTAAGGATTGCCCAATGTGCAACAATTACAAACCCCTGCTGGATTCACTGCGGGAGGAATACGCGAAGGATTCCCGGTTTTTGTTTGTGGGACTCAGAACAGATGCGGATGCCGCCACCGACAGCAGTTACTTTTTGCCGCTGGAATACAGCGCAGGCAAGGACGTACGTTACATAGCCGAAATTTATAAAGCTACCGTTACGCCTGAGGTTTTTGTGATAGACAGCAGCAACCATGTGTGGTACAGCGGTGCTATTGATAACTGGTCGTTTGATACGGGTAAGAAAAAGCAGTTTGCTACTGAATATTATTTGAAAGATGCCCTGAACGCCCTGCGCAACGGACAAAAACCCGCCCTTGCCGAAACAAAAGCTGTGGGTTGTTTTATCGAGTGATGTTTTACTTTTGTGATGACATGCGGTTTTTTAGGGTTGTTTCAGGATTTTTGGCCGGTTTGTTTCTAGCACATTGTGGTAGCAAGCAGGAAGCGGGGGTGCCCGATAAACCCACGTTTGCCGATCATATTGCGCCCATTGTGTTTAAAAACTGTAGTCCCTGCCACAGAGATAGCGGCGCAGCACCGTTTCCACTCACGAACTATGCGCAGGTTAAGAAAAAAGCCAAAACCATTGCCAAGGTAACAGCGAAGCGCTACATGCCGCCATGGCCGGCCGATCCTGAATACGCGCATTTTGTGGGGGAGAAGTACCTTACGGATGCAGAGATTGCCACCATTGGGCGCTGGGCTGAACAGGGTTGCACCCCCGGGCAAAACGGAGAAAAGCTGAGCTGGAAAGCGCCTTCTTGGCGAAGCAACATAGGCAAGCCGGATTTGGTTTTGCCACTGCAGTCCGTGGAATTGCTGCCCAATCTGCAGGATCGCTTTTTTCTGGTGAAAATACCTGGATTGCTGCCTCGTGACACTTGGGTGCATGCCATTGAGTTTGTAGCAGGTGAGCCCAGTCTGGTGCACCATTTCAACGGGCATATTTTGATGTATGAACCCGGCGCCAAAAAGAACCATGCTGCGCCGCCTTTTAATGTAGAAATCACATCAGGCGAATACGATAGCGATTTTGGTAAGCTGGATTTGTTGAACGACAATGGCAGCAAGCCTTACAGGTTGCACAGCGCCGTAAATTATCTGCCTGGTGTGCAGGCAACGGCCTATCCCATAGGAATAGGCACTTTCAGATTATCTAAGATGTTTACGTTGGTGGGCAATGACCTGCATTACGGCCCCGGAAACCACAAAACCACCGATAAAAGCTACATCAACCTATTTTTTACCGATAAACCACCCACCCGTGAAACCCGCGAATTGATGCTCGGTACCAATGGTGTTAGCCCCATTGTGCCGCCTTTGCAGATTGAGCCCAACACACGAAGCCGCCACAGTACACGTTTTCAGGTGGATGTCGATATTTCGTTGCTTACGGTAAATCCGCATCTGCATTTGCTGGGCAAAAGCATAAAAGGGTATGCGGTCAAACCTAACGGTGATACGGTAAAACTCATTTCCATTCCCAAATGGGATTTTAGGTGGCAGTATTTTTATACCTTCAAAAAACCTGTGTATTTGCCTGCGGGAACTTGGATTATTTCTGAGGCGGAATTTGACAATACCACAGCCAATCCCAACAACCCGAACCGGCCGCCCAAAAGGGTAGGAGAGCGCCTGGAATACGGCGGTGCCAGTATGCGGGCAGGTGATGAAATGTTTCAGTTTATTCTTACGTACATGCTTTATAAAAAGGGCGATGAGGAGATGTCGCTTGAAACTGAGCCAAGATAAACTGCTATTCGTTTATTAAATTTGTACCGTGTTCACCCTAAAACAAGTACCCGCGGAGGCTTCCATTGCTGATTTTCATGCCGTAGCCAAACTTGTTTATAAAAACGACCCCGATTACATACAGCCGCTTACCAAAGACATTGAAGAAGTTTTTGATAGCACTCAGAACGCTGCATTTGAAGGCGGTGATATCATTCGCTGGGTTTTGTATGATGGCAATAATACCATTGGTAGGGTAGCCGCATTCTACCAGACCAAAAACAATGGTGAACGCATGGGGGGCATGGGTTTTTTTGAATGTATCGAAAGCCGCGATGCTGCTTACACCTTATTTGATGCCTGCAAAAACTGGCTTCAGGAAAAAGGACTTTCTTACATGGACGGGCCCGTGAATTTTGGCGACCGCGACAGCTTCTGGGGCTTGCTGGTGGAAAAACATTCCTATCCCAGCTACCGAGAGGCGTATCAGCCGAACTACTATCGTGGTTTTTTCGAGGATTACGGTTTTGAAAAGATATTTGAGCAAAAAACCTGCGATATCACTTATGATGTTCTCAATGTAGAGCGCTTTGGCAGGCTGGCGGGCAGGGCGTTGTCAAATCCCAAATACCGCTTTGTGAGACTGGATTACAGCCGCCTGGATAAATTCTCTGCCGATTTTGTTCGCATTTACAACGAGGCCTGGGCGCATCACGAAGATTTTAAGCCTCTGACAATAGAAAAGATGATGGCAAGGCTTAAAAAAGTAAAGCCTGTGCTGCCTGCAGATTTTGCTGTTTTTGCCTATGCCGATGACCGTCCCATCGGTTTTTATGTGAGTATTTTAGAGGTAAATCAGGTGTTTCGTTATTTTGATGGAAAGCTATCGGTATGGAACATGCTCAGGTTTCTTTGGATGCGCCGCAACATCAATAAAGTCAGGGGAATTGTATTTGGTGTGGTACCTGATTTTCAAAACCTGGGTATAGAAACCGGCATGATTATGACGTTTTATGAATGCCTGAAAAGGAAACCGCAAATAACGGTGGCAGAACTAGCCTGGATAGGGGATTTTAACCCTAAAATGCTCAGTATGCTTGAGTCTTTAGGCGCTTATACCGCAAAGATTCATTACACGTATCGCAAAATTTTTTAAAAACGTTTGGGATAACCCAAAGCAATCCGTAATTTTGCAGTCCTAAAAAACGGGATGATTCCGTAGCTCAGTTGGTAGAGCAATACACTTTTAATGTATGGGTCCTGGGTTCGAGTCCCAGCGGGATCACTAGAAAACACTCAGTTTTCATCTAAAACCCTCAGAATCAACACTCTGAGGGTTTTTTATTTCGCAACTTTTCGTTATTTTTCGCTTTGGAACGAGATTTGTTTGCCAAATGTTTGCCAATCAAATTCAAAAAATCAGTAAAGTGTTATAAATGTGTATGATATAAGATACAAAAATCATCCTTTTAAGGATTTATTGGGTTATGGCTGCACTGTCAGTTTTCCAGTGTAAATCACGGAAGCATTGCGCATGACTTGAGCGAAATATTGGCCTGTTGCAATGTCTTGCACATTGAGCGAGTGATTTTTTGCTTTATTGTCTATGTGAATTGATTTCACCATCACCCCCAATGCATTGTAAATAACGATTTCATCGCCCTGTTGAAAATCCCCGAACATTACTGCAATTTGATTAGCGGGGTTTGGAACAATTTTTAAATTGGTTATGGATAATTCACGCACTTTTGCCATCATCTGATCGTAAAGGTATTCTATGCTCGCATTGAGGAAAGCCACACGCTGAGCAGGTGTTTTGATTAAGGCGGGGTCAAAAAGGGTCGACATCACTTTTTTGTTTTGTAGTTTGCTGTAAAACATAGCATCATATCCCGCCAAAATGTAGCCAGTGGGTCCCATTTTATAGATGCTTTCAACACCATTTCTCAATGTGCAACCATCTACGTACCACAGGGTTGAAAAAACCCAGTCTATTTTAGTCGCAAAATTAGTCGGTGCATTCGCACTGCGATCTAGCTGAGGCACCCCCAAATCACCATCATCGGATTTGGATTGGTTTTCATAAACCAAAATCCCCATGTAATCATGTGTGAAATCTCCGGGTTTAAATGCCATTGGGGCCTTGCCATAGGCGTCGTACAATACATCTTGACCAATTATCCAGAGTGATTTCCCTGCATCTACAAAGGCTTTGATGTTGGGATTGATGGCTGAACTATCATTCCAAAAACGAAGCCCCACACCATCGGTAGATGAATACCAAATCACTATATCGTACTTTATCATCAATGCGGCGGAGGGGATGATTCCTGCAGAATCGGCAATGTTATAGTGGTCAAATGTTTTGTATTTGCTTCGGCCCAGTGAATTGATGAGGGTGTCGCTGTTGGCAACAATGTCATCGTTGTCATTCACGAAAAGAATTTTTTGCGCATTGCTGGCATCGATCAAAAGGCAAAAGATGAGGGAGAAAATGAGTTTTTTCATTGTATTCAATTTAACAAATATATCAAATTGTACTATACCTACCGAGCGATACATAATTTTTTATAGTTTCGGGACTGCAAAATCCTTTAAATTTTTCTTAAAGAGGTATTCGCATAAATCAATTGTTTAGAAGTGACCATACCAAAAGTTTTACAGGTTTTGTGTTGTTTGCTGTAGCGATACATCTTTTGAATCTGCTATTTTAGGCTAGGAGTTTGAATACAAATCTGCGAGCAGTTTTTTACATGTATTCCCCAATTTGAATATCTTAAATTATGGGTATTATGAATAATTGTGGTCGGTCTCGCTGCGCAAACACCAACTATAGGAAATTTGTTTATTGGTCTCATGGTTTATTAGGTGTTGCATGCCGGTCTTTAGTCCATCTATCTATACTTAATAACTGCTTCATTCTCTAATTCCTTCATTATTTAATTAAAAACACCTTAAACAAAACCCTCTCAATAACAATTAAACTAATAAATCAATAAACAAAAAACAACACCTATTTTCGTACAACGCAACCACCATGTTTTTCCTCCTCTCAAAAATACTGGTCATTTTAATCCGTCCGCTCTGCTGGAGCGTGGGTTTGCTCATCTGGGCCTTTATTACCAAATTGCCCGGGCGACGCAGAAAACTCATTCTCATCAGCATGCTCATACTGTTCTTGTCCTCCAATAAAGTTTTGGTTAATGAAATCACCCGGGCATGGGAACTGGAACCCAACAAAGAGGCTAAAATCCCTGAAACTGCTGTTATTTTGGGTGGCTACGCCGAATTTGATGCCCACCGAAACCGCGTGCAGATGAGCGATGCCGCCGACCGCCCGTATTCTGTGGTGCATTTGTATCAGCAAAAGAAGATAAAACGCATCATCCTATCCGGCG
>VHBA01000049.1 GCA_016872175.1 Sphingomonadales bacterium
GGTTTTCAATACCCGCTTTCAGCGTCATGGTTGAAGAAGGACAGCCTGAACAACTGCCTTTCATTTGCACGGTAACTATACCATTCTGGAAGCTTTTAAAATCAATGGCACCGCCATCCATCTCAACAGCAGGACGAACATGGTCTTCCAGCAACTGGCGAATTTTTCGTTCCACTTCACCTTCTTCCTCTTCCGATAATTGTTTTTTTGGTGCCACTATGGATTTACCCTCCTGAATCCATTCCTGAAAGAACGCTCTTAAGTCGGGAATGAGATCAAACCATTCGTAATCGTTGTTTTTGGTGATTGACACGAAGTTGTTCATGATAAACACACCTTTTACGAAAGGCATGTCAAACAAAGCCTTAGCCAGTTCGGAATCTACTGCTGATTCAGCCGTTCTGAAGTCCGCACTGTCATTCGGCAAAAGCATTTTGCTCGAAACAAATTTCATACTTTCAGGGTTGGGCGTAGCCTCGGCATAAATGGTAACGAGATTATCGGATGATGGTTCCATACAGTACCACAAAATTAAGCAATAAACAGGCAAATGGCGCAACAATTTATAATCTGTCTAAATAAAAAACGTGCAAAAGTTGATAACAAGAAAACCTCAGTTTGGTGGTACTTTGCAACATGGCCAAAAGCAAGACGGTTTTTTTCTGTGGGGAGTGTGGTGCGGACAGCCCCAAATGGGCGGGAAAATGCAGTGCCTGTGGCGCATGGAACTCGCTGAAAGAAGAGGTTGTATCGGTAAAAAGCGGTCCTTCGGGTTGGACAAAAACTTCACCGGCAGAGAAATCCATACCTCAGAATGTGAGGCAGATTACCTCGGAGAAAACCGAACGCGTTGCCATGCCCGACGATGAACTGAATCTGGTGCTGGGAGGCGGACTGGTTCCCGGCAGCCTTGTGCTTCTTGGTGGTGAGCCCGGTATAGGGAAAAGTACGCTTTTACTGCAGATTGCACTAAAGCTAAACCTGCCAGTTGCCTACGTTTCCGGCGAAGAGAGTGCCGAACAGGTGAAACTGCGTGCAGACCGGATTGGTATTGACAATGAACAATGCATGGTTATTACTGAAACCCGGCTGGAGGCGGTGTTGCAAAGCATGCAAGCCATCAAACCTGATATTGTGGTAATTGACTCTATTCAAACCCTATACAGCGATTTGCTGGAAGCCACACCCGGAAGTGTTTCCCAGATAAGGGAATGTGCCGGACAGTTACTGCGTTTTGCCAAGGAAAACCAAGTGTCTGTTTTTCTGATTGGGCATATTACCAAGGATGGCAGTATAGCGGGACCCAAAATACTGGAACACATGGTAGACACGGTTTTGCAGTTTGAGGGAGACAGAAACTACCACTTCCGACTACTGAGAACCCTGAAAAACCGTTTTGGCAGCACCCATGAAATGGGGATTTATGAAATGAGCGGAACTGGGTTATCCACGGTTAAAAATCCTTCTCAGGTGTTTCGGGTGGAGCGCGATGAGGATATTTCAGGTGTAGCCATTGCGGTTGCCATGGAAGGCGTTAGGCCCATACTGTTGGAAACACAATCGCTGGTAAGCACAGCGGTATATGGCACGCCGCAACGATCTTGCACAGGCTTTGATTTGCGCAGGCTGAATATGCTACTGGCAGTGCTTGAAAAAAGATGCGGCTTTCGTTTGGGCGCGCAGGATGTTTTTATCAACCTTGCCGGTGGTATTCGCATAGAAGATCCCGCGCTTGACCTTGCCGCTGTAGCCGCTATAATGAGCAGCTATCAGGGAATTTGTGTGCCCTCCAAGACCGTTTTTTCGGGAGAAATAGGGCTAAGCGGTGAAATCAGAGCAGTACAACGTGTGGAACAGCGGATAGCAGAAGCCGAAAAACTGGGATTTGAAGAAATTATCGTATCCAAATACTGCAAAATCCCTCAACAAAAAGGGAAAATCAAAGTCCGGCAGTTTGGCCGGGTGGATGAAATGTTCTCCTGGTTGTTTGGATAAAAGCGCTACAGCGCGGCGCGCATCATGCGCTCTTTCACATAGCTTTTGGCCAATAACATCAGCTTCTGGCTGTTGGGTATGCGTATGCGGCTTCCTGCAATTTCCTCTGCTGAGCTGCGCTGAATTTTTTCCAGCAATTTCAGGTAATAGATATATGCTGTGTAGACGCCGAGTCTGCACCCTACGGGCAGTTTTTTAATACCTTCCAGCGCATGGGTAAAATCTTTTTTAATATCGGCGATGATCAGATTTTTATCCTTTTCGCTGAAGGCGCTAAAATCAACCCCGGGAAAATACACACGGCCTCTTTCATCAACATCGCTTTTCAGGTCGCGCAAAAAATTTACTTTTTGGAACGCGGCTCCCAGACTGCGGGCGTGGGGCAACAATGCATCATACTGGCTCTGATTGTTGTTACAGAAAACCTTTAGGCACATCAACCCTACCACTTCTGCACTACCGTAGATATAGGTTTCATAGCCTTCATCATCGTAGGTATTTTTATCAAGATCCAATGCCATGGAAACAAAAAATGGCTCTATCAAATCCTTGCCGATTCCGAATTTGTGAACGGCCATTTGAAAAGAATGCAGCACCGGATTGGTACTGATACCTGATGCTATGGCCGCATAGGTTTGTTCTTTAAACTCATGCAAAAGCTTTCTTTTGTCATGGTTATGGAATGTATCCACGATTTCGTCGGCTACCCGAACAAAACCATAGATGGCAAATACGGCCCATCGATATTCCTTGGAAAGCAGGCGGATTCCCAGCGAAAAACTGGTGCTGTAGTTCAAGGCTACACGCTTGCTGATGTCTGTTGATGTTTTATCAAAAAGCTGGATGCTCATGGGTAATTTTTTCTGTAATTAATTTTGAACCTATAACCACGATTGGAAGCCCTGTGCCCGGGTGGGTGCTGGCTCCTACGTAATACACATTGTTTAACTTCTCGTCTTTGTTGGCAGGGCGAAATGCACCAATCTGATTCATTCCGTGTGCCAGACCCAGTCCGCTGCCGCGGTACAACGAAAACATTTGCTCCCACTCCACCGGGGTGTAAATGGTTCTGCTGAGGGTATTTGCCTGAATATCATAGCCCACACGTTTGCTTAAATCCTGAATGATATCATCGGCCAGTTTATCGGCATCTTGCCAATCGGGTTTTACACGACGATCGGGGACGGGGCAAAGAATAAACAGGTTTTCGCAACCTTCAGGGGCACATTCGGGATTGCTTTTGCTGGCTACATTCACGTAATAATAAGGCTTTTCGGGGGCTACCGTGCTTCTGAATATGGTATCGGCATACTGCCTAAAATTATTGCCAAGGAAGTAATTGTGGTGGGCGATACCATCCATTTTGCCTTTTACGCCCAGGTAAATGGTAAAGGGTGCAAGGGTCCAATCCAGTTTATCCAGTTTTTTCTCGGTAAAACCGAGCCTGTTTAGAAATTTACCCCTGAATGAGGCGGCATCTGCGTTGATTACAAACAAATCGGCGCTCCATACTTTGCCGTTTTGATCGGTTACCGACATCATTTTTCCGGCCTGTTCCTGCACCGAAACAAGCCGTGTATTACAATGAATTTTTACACCTTTCTTTTCCAGCATGGAAATAATGCCTTCTGCAATTTTGTACATGCCGCCTTTAACATTCCAATAGCCATCATGCTTTAATTCTGTGTAGTTAAGCAGATTGTAAACTGACGGTGTATTGAATGGTGTGGCACCCAAAAAGAAGGCCACCAATGAGAAAATAATTTTCACATCCTCGCTTTCGAAATTTCTTTCCAACTCGGACCAAAAACTCCTAAACATTTTGGGAAGGTGTTTTTTGGGAACAGTGGACATGCTGAGTAAAAACGACAGCATTCCATTAAAGTTTTTCTTTACGATTCTATATTCCGTGTCGTGAAAAACTTCACCTGCCCTTTTGAGGTATTTTTCTGCTTTGCGTTCAAAATCAGGCTCAATATCGCTGAATTCTTGGGCCAATTTCTCAAGGTCTTTAAAAATCCTGTAAACTTTATCCCTACCCTCAATATTCACTGTATAAAGGGGATTCAGCTCGTTCAATTCAAATGGCATGGGTTCGCAGATACTGTTGAACAGCTCACGAAACTCATAGCTCATGCTAAAAAATGAAGGTCCTATGTCAAATGTAAAACCATCCTTTTGAAGGATATTGAGACGCCCACCGGGACGCTCATTTTGTTCCAGCATTTCCACCTCGTATCCGGCATAAGCCAGGCGCAGCGCCGTACTTAACCCACCCAAGCCGGCTCCGGCGATTACTACCTTCTTAGCCACTGAACCTCCTTACATATTTTGGAAGTACAAACAAGAATCCGAATGCTTCAGCACCTTCTTTGGTATGCACGGCGTGATGCAGATGATGCGTCAATCGCATGGCTCTGAAATAGGGATTTTGCGCCTTTTTTAGCCATTTAATACGCTGATGAACAAAAACATCGTGTACCAGAAAATAGGCAAGACCATACAATGCTATGCCAATGCCTGCGGAAAATCTCCAATCCATATCAGCGCTACCAAACACTATCAAAAGACAGGAAGGAACTGCAAATACCAAACCATATAAATCATTCAACTCAAACTTGCCTTTGCGGGGTTCATGGTGGCTTTGGTGCCAGGCCCAGCCAAATCCATGCATGATGTATTTGTGGGTAAACCAAGCAACGCCTTCCATGAATACGAAGAAAAATAAGGTTACGAGTGAGTGGGCGAGAAAATTCATAGTACAAATAACACGGTTTTGTTAAGAAGGTTTGCAGTATCAACCAACAAATATTACACAAAATACTGAATATTTTTGAAATAAATGATACAAATCACCCTATCACCCACTTGCGTTAATAAATATACTGCGTTATACTCCTTGTTGTGTGCTAAATTGCGGGTCATGCTGAAACGGCATATTTCATTAAAAACGCTGAATACCTTTGGTTTTGATGTAGAAGCATCACTGTTTCTTCCAGTCGCAGACACAGAAATTTTGCAAAACATCTGGAAAACCAACCTACTGAGCATGAGCAGTCCCCTAATTTTAGGCGGAGGAAGCAACATACTCTTCAAAGACAATTATCCAGGGTTGGTGCTGCAAAACCTGATTGCAGGGATGCAGGTGGTGAAAGAAACGGAAGAACATGTATGGCTGCGCTGCGGCGGCGGCGAAATATGGCACAACGTGGTTATGTATTCGATTCAGCACAACTGGGGCGGGCTGGAAAACATGAGTCTGATACCCGGAACCATTGGCGCATCGCCAATTCAAAACATTGGTGCTTACGGCGCTGAGTTGAAGGATGTTTTCGAGGAACTGTATGCCTTTGACATTTGGTATGGAAAAATGGTCACATTGAAAGCTGCAGATTGTGCTTTTGGATACCGGGATAGTATTTTCAAACAGGCGGGCAAAGGCCGTTATTTCATAACGCAAGTAACGTTGAGACTTAATAAAAATCCACAGGTGAATGTCAGGTATGGAGATATTGCATCAACGCTGGAAGAATGGGGAATCACAAAACCCGGTATTGCCGATGTGAGCAGGGCGGTGATTCATATACGCCGAACCAAACTGCCCGACCCTGCTGAATTGGGGAACTGTGGCAGTTTTTTTAAAAATCCGGTGGTGAGTAAGGAAACAGCCGATGCACTTTGTGCTGCATACCCCGATGCGAGGCGTTTTGATCACCCTGACGGAACTGCCAAAATTGCAGCCGGCTGGCTTATTGAAAAAGCAGGCTGGAAAGGTTACAGGAGAGGCGATGCCGGGGTTCATGAAAAACAGGCATTGGTTATGGTTAATTATGGATCTGCAACCGGTGCGGAAATACTATCACTGGCCAGAGAAATCGTTGAGGATATTCAGGCAAAATTTCATGTAACACTCGAGATGGAAGTAAACACCCGATGATATTGTGTGGTTTTGGTTTAATTTGCATAAAGTTCATGAAAAGAATATCCTTTGTAATTGTCTTGCTGTGGCTGGCACAAAACGCTAAAGCACAAGCTTTCGAGACCCTGCGCAACCACAAAACACCGCTATTCCAGGTATTTGATCCGGATGTTGCAGCCGATGAATGGCTGCGTGTAGTGCAGGAAGAACACGAAATGCCCATGCCCTCGGGTATGAAAGAATCACTGAGAAGAGCCGTAGACGCAGAGCGCAGCAAATTCAACCAGCGCAACATCAAACGCAGGGAAAACTTCACTGGAAATCCCACACCGCCCACTTCCATTTCTCCGAATGACGAGAAAGGATGGGATGGTACTTCGGGTTCAGGCACACCCAACGACAATCACATTGCCGTGAGTAACGGCGGAATGGTTATCAGCGTGCTGAATACCAGCATCCGCGTTTATGATGATCAGGGCAATTGGAAAAAGCAATGGGGACTGATTCAGTTTGCCAACCAGCAAAAAAAGATTGACGTTTTTCCAACCATGGACAGGGTTTATGATCCACGTGTACTGTACGACCCCATCGCCGACAGGTTCATTATCCTGTTTATGCACGGCGTTACCGATAATCGCAGTTTTATTGTGGTGGCTTTCAGCCAAACCAATGATCCATTGCAGGGGTGGAACGTATACAAAATCCCCGGAAAACCCACCAATGACCTTATCTGGAGCGATTATCCCATCGTTACACACAACACCCACGATGTGTTTTTTACCGTAAACCTTATTGGAAACGGAGCTTCATGGGAAGAAGGATTTACCGAAGCTATTATATGGCAGCTAAACAAGGCCGACGGCTATAAGGGAGATACACTGAGAAAGGATTTTTACTCCAATATCAAATACCAGGGCAAAGCACTGAGAAGTATCTGTCCAATTCAAAACGGACCCATGCCCGAAGGAACAGACAATTATTTCCTAACCGTGAAACCTATCGATAAGGTAAATGACACAGCATTCCTCCTACACATCAACAATACGCAGCAAAGCGGACAGGCCGAGCTGAGCATGAAAGTGCTGGTATCTCCCCAAAAATACGGATTCCCGCCCAGTGCCCTGCAACCGGACACTTCCTACAAGCTCAGAACCAATGATTGCCGCGTATTGAGTGCAGTGAGGATTGGAAATCAAATACAATACCTGCAAAACACCATGAATTTCAAAACCATGCAGGCCCACCTTACCCACAACACCATTTACCGCATTGCCGAAGACCCTGTCATTCAAGCAGGAATGATAACCGACGACTCGCTGGATATGGGCTACCCTGCCATTGCTGCTGCAGGAAAAAACGCTGATGACCCAAGTACCGTCATTACATTCGTATACAGCAGTCCCTGGCATTATCCCGGCACAGGCGTTGTATATCGAAACAGGCTTGGCGAATACAGCAATAAGGTAAAACTGGTGCAGGGAAAAAGCCTGATCTACTATTCATTTATTCCAAAAGGAGAACAACGCTGGGGAGATTACGAAGGCATACAAGCCAAATACAACGAGCCCGGTGTGTTTTACACTGTTGGCTCTTATGGTAAAAACAACAGCATGTTTGCCTGGATTTCACGCATCAAACTGAAAGATCAACTGTTGAATTCACCGGTATCGGATGTACGGATATTTCCAGTACCTGCAAATGAAAACTTATTTATTGAAGTAAAGGTTGATAAACCTGCCATATACAAAGCCAATCTGGTCAATATGCTGGGGCAAAGCGTTAAAAGCGGATTAAACATTTCGCTCAGCGAAGGCATACACAAACTAAAAATCGATGCCGGCCAACTGTCTGACGGAATCTACCATTTGCAATTAACCGCAGACAATGTGGTTGTGCGCAGCCAAAAAATTATTATTCAGTGAGCAGTGAACCTAGACCTCCGGGCGAGATTCTACTCATCAACAAGCCGTATGGGTGGACTTCCTTTCAGGTTGTTAAAAAGATAAAGTGGGTTTCCCGAGCCAAACGTGTAGGTCACGCGGGTACATTGGATCCGCTGGCAACAGGAATGCTGCTGGTTTGCACGGAAGGGAGCACTCGAAAAATTCAGGAACTTCAGGATCAGGAAAAGGAATATACCGGAACCATTACCTTGGGAAGCACTACACCTAGCTATGACCTGGAAACGGAACCTAATGCCTTCTTCCCAATAGACCATATCACAGAGATCATGATTAAGGAAAAAACGGCAGCTTTTACGGGTGTAATTTCGCAACAACCTCCGGTTTTTTCGGCTATCAAAGTAGATGGTAAACGGGCCTACAAACTGGCCAGAGAAGGTGTGGCTACAGAGATGAAGTCGAGAGAAATTACCATCAAAGAATTTGAGATTACCGGCATAGCCTTACCAGATGTGCATTTTAGGGTTGTGTGCAGTAAAGGTACTTACATACGTTCGTTAGCCCATGATTTTGCAAAGGCATTGGGCAGCGGCGGGCATCTTTCGGCGCTTTGCCGCACGCGCATAGGAGAACACAGACTTGCCAATGCCGTTTCTCCCAAAGACTTTGAAGAAGCCAGAAAAAGCAGTATTGAAAAATAACTTGACCTTTGTGAAGTTTGGGACGATATTTGCTTAATTCGTTTCAATGGCATTCAACAAAATAAAAATCGGGCTCTGGACGGCAGTATTGATACTGTTGGCTCCGTCCGTTGTTTCCTGCAACAACGCCAAGGCCGGGAATGGTTCTTCTCGCTTTGAGAACTGGATAAACGACCTCTTGACCCGACAGGAAGGTTCACTGGAAAAGGTGAAAGATGGCTTTACGATACAGGGAAACATTAAAGACAAGCCCAACAACCTGGTGGTTTTACTTGAAGTAACTGCTACCGGGCAGCAACTCATAGACAGTGCCAGAACAGATGCAAAAGGTAATTTCATCATTTCGGGTAACGTTACAGAAAGTGTAATATGCCAGCTGCAATGGGATGAAAACAGTCTTGTTTACCTGATTTTAGACAATAAAACACAGGCAAAGGTAGAATGTTCGGGAACCGGTCTGGATGTGAGCTACGCGCTTTCGGGCAAGGGAATTGAAAGCAGTTCAGAACTCAAGCAATTGGTAGATTTGAACGTTTCCTACATTATTAAACTTCAAAACATTGAAAACAGGGCACGCGGAATGGCCAACACGCCTGAAAACTATGCCATTGGGCAACAATTGCAGAATGAATATTATCAGCTGCTGGGCGAGCGTAAAAGGAACATAACAACCCTGGTGTTGGGTATGAAGAAGTCACCCGTGCCCTATTTTGTTATTGCAACCCAAATGCTTGAAGATATTGAATTTCCTATGCTTGAGCACGCTTATCAGTCGCTGAAAGCATATGCACCGGGTGGAAAGTACATGGCGGAAATGACTTCCAAATACGAGAAAGAGAAAGTACTTGCTATTGGTGCTGTGGCGCCTGACATAAAATTAAAACAACCCGATGGCACTGAAATTGCCCTAAGCAGCCTGCGTGGTAAAGTTGTGCTGATTGATTTCTGGGCTTCGTGGTGTGGTCCGTGCAGAAGGGAGAATCCTTTCAATGTGAAAATGTACAATGATTTCAAGGACAAAGGATTCGAGATTTTCGGTGTTTCGCTCGACAGTGATGCGGGCCGTTGGAAAAGTGCCATTGCCAATGATTCGCTGGTATGGAAGCATGTTAGCGACCTGGGCGGCTGGCAAAGTGCTCCTGCTAAAATGTACCAGGTTAGCAGTATTCCGGCTACTTATCTGCTGGACCGTGATGGCAAAATTATAGCCAAAGGATTGCGAGGTGAGAACCTTAGCGCAAAACTGCAGGAAATATTTGCTAATTAACCAGAAAAACTATTAATAATAAGATAATAATAGCGTTAAGAGACAATAACAAATCCATCATTGCTTTGAAACGTGATGGTAAAAAATATGCCTAAAATCCTGGTAGTCGACGACGAACTGGATATTCTTGAAATCATTAGGCACGCACTAAACAAGGAAGGTTTTGAGGTTCACATAGCCGCCAATGGTTTTCAGGCACTGGAACAAACACGCAAAATAAAACCCGACCTGATTCTGATGGATGTGATGATGCCTGTGATGGACGGAATGGAGGCATGCAGACAATTAAAAGAAGATAACGACACCAAAAATATTCCTATCGTATTTCTTACTGCCCGGAGCGAAGAGTTTGCAGAACTGGCAGGCTTTGAGGCCGGTGCCGATGACTATATTTCAAAGCCCATTCGCCCAAGGGTACTTATGTCACGCCTGAAGGCTATCCTGAGGCGCAGAAATGCCATTCAAAGCACTACACATGAAATTATCGATTTTGGTGATTTGAAAATAGACAGGGAACGCTTTGTTGTTGAGTTCAAAGGCAAATCACTGCAATTTCCCCGCAAGGAATTCGAACTTCTCTCCTTCCTCGCCAGCCGTCCGGGCAGGGTTTTCAGCCGAGATGAAATCCTTGAAAATGTTTGGGGTAATGAGGTACTCGTTGTGGATCGCACCATTGATGTGCATGTGCGTAAAATCCGTGAAAAACTGGAAGAGCGCTATATCTATACCGTAAAGGGCGTGGGTTACAAATTTGAAGCTTCCTGATTTTTCAGGGTCTGCTTCAAACCTGCCGCTTTCTGCAAACACTCATTGTATTCGTCTTCCGGAATACTGTCGAAGGTAATGGCACCACCTACATGGTAATACATTTTACCTGCTTCAATGTCCAGTTGCAGTGATCTAATCACCACATTCAAATCAAAATCTCCGTTTTCCCAATATCCCACGCAACCTGAATACCAGCCGCGGCTAAAGTTCTCGAAGCGTTCAATATCCTTCATCACCTGAATTTTAGGGGCTCCTGTCATGCTGCCCATGGGAAAAGAAGCTTTTAGTATTTCAGCAAAATCATTTTCAGGCTGCAATTCTCCTGTTACTGTGCTAATCATTTGATGCACATGGCTAAAGGAATACACTTCGCAAAGTTCCGGTACCGTCACAGTACCGGGTTTGCAAACCCGGCTTAGATCGTTGCGAAGCAAATCCACAATCATAATGTTTTCAGCACGGTCTTTCTCGCTATTGGTGAGTGCTTCCTTGGTTTGAATATCCATTTTCACATCTGCATGGCGTTTGCGTGTACCCTTTATGGGTTGGGCAGTAAGCATGTTTCCGTGCTTTGCCAAAAATCTTTCCGGGCTCGAACATAGAAGGAACTTGTTATGGTACTTAAAAAATGTTGCAAATGGAGCAGGTGCCGTTAAATTCAATTCGGCAAACAAGGCATACGGATTGAGACAAGTGCTGCTCTCAAACTGCAGGCAGTAATTCATCTCATAAAAATCACCATTTTTAATGCATTGCCTGATTTGTTCCACATTATGGAGATACTGATCCTTCTGGGTACTGCAAACAAACTTCACCGGGCTTTTCTTCTGAGAAAAGGAAACCGGCTCCGGCAATGGAAAGTTGGATTCATAAGCAATGCCATTTCGTTTGGCTTTGAAGTAAAACTGAGGCTCAAAGAAATAGAAATCAGGCACTGAGACTGCTTTTGGCTGGGTTGATACCAGATCTTCTAATGTGTTTTTAAAATCATAACTGCAAAAACCCATTTTTAGCGAATCGGAATTAGAGATTGCCTCAGGCGAATGAAAGGAAGTTTTCTCACCAAAACCCGCCAGAAAATCGAAACGACCATAAGTATCATCAAAGTCGTTTGACACACAAATGCAGGCCACACAATGCTTTTGGGCCTCGGTAAGCAATTGCTGCAACGTTTGTTGATTATCCATTTTCTTGTACTTCAGGATTGAAATGACCAAAAACCACTTTCGCCTTCTTTTCGCCTATAACAGCCGATAATTCAGCAATATCTACCGAACGTATCTTACCTACCGATTTGAAGCTATTAAGCAGCAATGCAGCTGTTTCAGGGCCTATTCCGGGGATGTCGGTTAATGCAGATTTCACCAGCCCCTTGCTTCTGCGATTTCGGTGGTGGGTGATACCAAACCGGTGTGCTTCATCGCGCATTTGCTGAATTACTTTGAGTGTTTCTGACTTCTTATCCAGGTACAAGGGCAGTGAATCTTCCGGATAGTATAATTCTTCCAGCCTTTTGGCAATGCCGATGACAGCAACTTTGCCATAAATACCCAACTGCTTCAGCATTTCCACAACAGCGCTCAGCTGCCCTTTTCCACCATCAATGATAATAAGCTGAGGCAGGGATTTATTTTCCTCCATAAGCCGGCTGTAGCGTCTCTGAATTACCTCTTGCATGGTAGCAAAATCATTGGGACCCTCCACGGTTTTTACGTTAAAATACCTGTATTCAGATTTGGCCGGCTTTCCATCCTTAAATACTACGCAGGCAGATACGGGATACGTACCCTGAAAGTTACTGTTGTCAAAGCACTCCATGTGGCGGGGCTGTTCCTGCAGGCGCAAGTCCTTGCGCATTTGTTCCATGAGCCTGTCAATTCGCACCTCCGGATTCAGTTTTTCATACTGATTGAGTTTTTCCTGCCGGAACAACATAGCATTTTTAAGGCTCAGATCCAGCAGTTTTTTACGGTCGCCTGCCTTGGGCACAGAACAGTTAACACTGACATCGTCATCGGTCGCCGGCGGGAACGGCAATATCCATTCCTCGGGCAATTCATCGGCATAAAGCACCTGCATTTCACCTATAGCCTGCTGCATAATGCCTGCATCCGTTTCATCCAGTTTCTTTTTTACTTCCCAGTTGTGGGTGCGCACGATAATTCCTTCAGCCACATACAATACATTCACAAAGGCAAATTTATCGGTGCTGCTTACGCCAAATACAGCCACATTGCCCCTGAGGGAAGTTACAACGGTGCTTTTATGGCGGTAATTTTCCAGTGCATCCAGTTTTTCCTTGAAGTGCTGAGCCTCCTCGAATCGCAGCGCAGCGGCGGCAGTCTGCATTTCGGCACGCAGGTGCTGTTTGATTTCACCCAAATTGCCCCGCAATAACTGTTTAATTTGCTGTATGCTGTTGTTGTAATCCTCCTCAGATTGTTTGCCCTCGCAGGGACCGAGGCAATTGCCAATCTGGTATTCCAGACAGATGGAGAATTTCCCCTGTGCTATTTTTTCGGGTGTCATCTGCAGGTTACAGTTTCTGGTGGGATAAAGCTTTCTGGCCAGATCCAGCACGGTGTACATCACCTTGGGTGAAGCATAGGGCCCGAAATACAAAGATCCGTCCCGCACCGGATTTCGCATGGCGTAGATTTTGGGAAAACGTTCATTTGTAACGCAGATATACGGATAGCTCTTATCGTCTTTAAGGTTGATGTTGTAGCGGGGCTGAAACTCTTTAATCAGGCTATTTTCCAGCAACAAGGCATCCCACTCGGTTTCAACTACGGTAAAATCTATGTGCGCAATTTTCTTCACCAATACTTCGGTTTTACGGCTGTCGTGCTGTTTGGTAAAATAGCTGTTTACCCGTTTTTTGAGATTGCGTGCTTTCCCCACATAAATGATTACCCCGTTTTCATCAAAATATTTATACACCCCGGGTTTTTCGGGAAGTGTTCTTAACCGCTGTTTTAAAAGATCCTGCATTTGGCCTTGTTACAGCAATTCTATGCGATGCGAAGAAAACGATTTGCCGTAAAAAACAGTAGCCTGTTTATCGAAGTTCTCTGCATGGTCTGTGGTAGTAAAATTTCGGGTTGAACCAGTGCTGAGCCTTGAACGCATTTCCGGATGTCGCTCCAGGTAGTGCACCAAACCCTCCGCAACGATGCTTCCCTGCTCAAAAACACGCGTACCATCCGGTATGTATTTATTGATTTTATCCAGCAACAGCGGGTAATGCGTGCATGCTAGGAAAACTGCATCCAAATCGGGGCATTGTGCCAGCAACTGATCTATATTTTGCTTTACAAAATAGTCTGCACCGGGTTTATTGTACTCGTTATTCTCTACCAGTGGCACCCACATGGGGCAAGCTTCCTGGTAAACTTTCACTTCTGGAAAAAACTTTTGCAATTCCAAAATATAGGAATGTGATGACACGGTCCCTTGTGTGCCGAGTATGCCGATGTTTCCTGTTTTTGTTAGTTTTCCGGCAATTTCTGCCGTAGGCCTGATAACACCAAGAACCCGTTTTGCAGGATCCAAACCGGGCAGATCATTTTGCTGTATGTTGCGCAAAGCTTTTGCTGAAGCCGTATTACAGGCCAGAATCACCAGCGGGCAGCCTTGTTCAAAAAGCCATTTTACTGCCTGTAGGGTATATTCATAAACAGTATCGAAGGAACGTGTACCATATGGTGCGCGCGCGTTATCACCCAAATACAAATAATCATACTGGGGCAGTGCTTTTTCCAATTCCTTTAGAACGGTTAAACCGCCATACCCGGAATCAAAAACACCAATGGGTGTTGGTTTCTGCTCCATATATGCAAAACAAGGTGTGGAAGGGCAAATAAAAAAGTCCTGATGCAGTTATCAGGACTTTTTATATCAGTATTACAAATCTTTACTTCGCACCGGCAGGCTTTGTTGCAGGTGGCTTTGGGGCTGCCTGATATTTGGCCATCATGTGTTTAATCACAGCTGCAGTTATATCGTCGGAATCATTAAGATTATAAAGAACCATTCCATTGGTATTATTCAGCACCAGCGTATATCCTTTTAACTTTCCTACTTCTCCTGCAGATTTTTTAATCAAATCATAGATTGGTTGCATCTTCTCCTTTTCCTTGTCAACCAACTGTTTTTGGGCGTCCTGTTCTGTGCGCTGATATTCTTCCACCAGAGTCTGATAGCGCTTGGCCAATAATTCTTTCTTTACCTGAGAAGAAGATGGATCTGCACTAATGGCATCATACGCTGCTTTTGCCTTATCTATCTCAGCGGCTACGTCTGTAAGATCCTGTTGTAACTTACCTGCGTATTTGTAAAGTTGTTCGCGAACGCTGTCAGTATCAGGAAGGGTATCCAGAACGGTCTGCATGTTGAGATAAGCGATTTTCTGGGCGCTTGCGGAACCCATGAATAGGGTTGCAATGGCCAGCATTGAGAGAATTTTTTTCATATAGTCGTGTTGTTATTTTCCATTGTTGCCGGGTGTGTTTCCTGGAGCATCCGTAGGTATTCCCAGTTCTTCCATCACCTCAAATGTTTTATCATATTTGGCGTTTGCATACATCATCAGCGCCCCGCCTGCTTTGTCGAAGATAAAATCCAAACCTTCTTTCTTAGCCACCTTTTGTACGGCATCATAGACCTTGTCCTGTATAGGTTTTACCAGTTCCTCCCGCTTTTTAAAAAGCTCACCTGTCTGGCCAAATTTATCCTCACGAAACTGAAAAAGTTCCTTTTCCTTGCCTACAATTGCCTCTTCTCTTTTGCGCTTTTGGTCTGACGTCAATAAAACTTCTTCAGCCTTGTAATCCTTGTACATCTGATCAAGTTTTTGCTGCATTTCTTCAGCGTCCTGCTGCCATTTTGCGGCCAAATCATCAAGCTGCTTTTGTGCTGATTTGTATTCAGGCATTTTGCCTAAAATGAGATCGCTATCAATAAAACCCGTTTTTTGCGCCGACAAAGAAGTAAACGCAGAAACTACGAGTATGAAAAAAAATGTCCTCATGTTTTATTTATTCCAAACCTTATGCCAAAGGTAAATGTGTTGCGAAAATAATGTAATTACCGCCTTTTTTCTAATGCTTTAAAACTAATCGTTCTGACTCCAGCAGTCCGCTGTTTTGTAATTTCCTGTCCATTAATAAAACCTGCAACTTAACAGTATCCGGTTTTAAACCAAAGGGTTCAGCAGGAATGTTTACTGTAAGGTCGCCCTCTATCCATTTCACCCTGCCAGTGGGTGTTATCCTGGGGATACGTTCATGAAAATTCAAGGTATCAGGCGGATTACTGAGCGGATTGATTGGCTTTATCCACTTGCCGTTTACTTTTTGCAGCATCCATATTTTTAAATTGTAAAAGCCCTGTCCCCCATAATTAAAAGGCGATGCCGTATCTCCCGGATCCAGGCCAATGTCGCCATCACCATCGCGATAATGCATAACGAGCGCTATAAAACTATCCTTGTCGAAACCATTATTGTAAATATATGCTCCCTTAATTTGCAGGAAAGGTACCTCAGAGAACTTATTTTTGTCGGGCCGGCAGGCAAACAGCACAACGGTAAGGATGACGGATATTTTTAGTAGGGTTTGGGACACAGACGATGTCAAATTTACAACTTTGGCGTTAGAAATCTTTCATTACCAGCGCCAGCACAATTCCATCTTTGCCAAATGGTTGTCTGTAAATGGAGATACCGAACCAAAAACGATAAAAGAAATCCCCTTTCTGCCCATAGATTTTTTCAAACAATACAGGGTAGCCTGATTTAACGAACAGGAG
>VHBA01000050.1 GCA_016872175.1 Sphingomonadales bacterium
TGAAGTTGCTGGCCGTCACATTGAATGTGTTGTTCTTGCCGGGGCCTGCGCCATCCGGGGTGAACACATCCGGTATCCAAACAATGATATCAGGACCCACAAACACATTCTTCCTGAATGTATCGGTACATCCACCCGGCTGTGATGTCACTATCAACTGGATGGTATAGGTGGCCGTGTCTTTGCCGTAGGCATATCTTGGCTGGAACGATACAAACGTATCATCATACGGATCATACCAGGTGCCAAAATCCCATTTGTAGCTCATCTGTGGATTGAATGGCGCACTTGGAATGCTGCTCTGGTTGATGGTCTTGAACTTGGGCAGCGCCACCGTGGTTTTGAACGGTGGATCGGTGCTGAACAGCGCCTTGGGATTCGGGTAGGCCTGCACATAGTCTATGCTGTCTACCGTTACCGCACAGTTACCCGCCGAATTGGTGATGCGCAGCTGCACCTTGTATTTGCCCTGATTCGGGTAATTTACACCTGTTGGGTTCTGCTGATCACTGGTATCGCCGTTGCCAAAGTCCCAGCGCCATTTCAGCTGACCTGCCGTGATACCGCGGCTTTCTATGCCTGTGAAGCTGGCTGTAAGCGGAGCACAACCTCTCAACGAGCTGGCCATGCTTACTATCGGATAAGGATGCAAAATGATCTGTATGCTGTCTGAACTCTGAGGACACACTTCATTCGGCTCGGGTATCGTGGTTACCTTGAGCCAGGCTGTGCTGGCTGCCTTGTCGCCTGCTCCGTGCTTATACACGATGTTATCCGCATTTGCATTGTCTATGGTACCGTCAGAGCCCTGTATCTTCTGCCAGTTTACCCTGCTTGTAAACTTCTTGCTGCTCTGCAGTCCAAAGTCGCTGCCTTCGCACGCTGCTGCCGGCTTGCTCGTGGTTATTGTCACTTCAGGACGCATCCTCACAAACATCTGGTAGCGCTCCGTATCCGAACATCCATTGTTGTCGGTATACGTGAATACAATATTGTATGGACCTTCCACATTCTTGGTGCCGATCACATTCGGATCAAACTTACCGCTATTGGTCTGTGGACCTGTCCACGTGCTGGTTTGGCCCAGCGGACGGGTTTTGGCAGCGTCTATGCGTGTATCCAAATCAAACAGCGGATCGGTGCTGCATATGGTTACCGGCGGCAGCAATACGGCATCCGGAGTGTCGTTCACATATACATAGAAGCTATCTTCCTTCAAACATCCCGTGCTGTTGTTGCTATACTTGATATACCAGGTATTGGCGCCGAACGAGGGAACAAAATAGTGTCCCTTGGGTAGGGTTGTACCTTTTACTTTCGGGTGCGTGCGGTCGTAACCATATTCCAGTATTGTGAACCAGCCATCGCCTTCCTTGGGCTGCGTGCCATTCAATAGCACATAATCGTTCAGGTCTATGGTATCCCAGTTTACGCACAGCGGGTTGGGAGAGGTTACCTTCACCGTAGGTTCAGTAATGATTTCAACAGTGGTGGTATCGCACTTACGGCAACCCGTCAAGCGGTCTTCTACGCAGTATTCCAGTTTGTAGATACCCGCGTATTTATCTTCTGTCGGATCACCAAAACGCATCCAGTAGCGCTGTGTGCCTATTGGGTCTTCATACAATATTGTCGTAGGATCTATACCGCTGGGAACTTCAAGTACTTTCCAGGTGATATTTACACTGATACTCGGCTGGGGGCGGATGATGCTATTGGCCAGCGGTGCTTTGCCTGCATCCTGGCAGTAGGTTTTCTTCTGAAGCTGCACCATTGGTGTACCATTGATACGCTGCGTGGTGCTATCTACATTGATACACTTATTGCTGTCGATGTACTGCAGGTAAATCTTATCCTGACGGAAAACACCGTTCTGAAGGCTGCTGTTGTTAATCTTGGTGGTGCGGTAGATAAACTGGTTCGGCGCAAGGCTGTCTACCATCGTATTGCGAACCTTACGCGTACCGGCCCATACGCTGATGTCTTTACCTGCCTTCGGGTTTACAAAAGGATACAATGGAATATCGCCAAAGGCGTGACACTGGCTCTTCAATGGCTTGGGATCCCACCAGACACGCGGAAGGGCATTTACCTTAATCTGCATCGTATCATAGTTCTCACATGTTACGCCTCCCTGCGTCACTTTCGTATACAGTTCATAGTTGAAGTATACAGGTGCTCCACCAGGCGAGTTCACGTTGCGCGGCGAGACCTTGTATGAGAAACTCGCTCCCAGTAATGTACTGGTGGTTAGGTTCGTCCACCGGTAGGTCGCGTTTATGCTCGCAGGGCGGTGCTGGGCCACCAGCAACATTGTGTCCTGGTGGCAGATGGCTTTATCGGCGCCTGCTATGCTCACTACCGTATCGTTTACAAACAGTTCTACTGTATCTTTCTGTTTGCATAGCCAGACAGTATCTGTTATGGTAACAATATAAAGACCTTTTACATTCTTGGTAATCTCGCGGGTGGTATCGCCGCTGTTCCAGTTGTAGTATACTGTGTCGGCATGGCCTGCATCAAACTTCATTTTATCATAGGTGCATATGCGTTTATCGGGACCAAGGTCTACCACAGGCAATGGCTTTTTATAGATGGTTACCGTATCCCAGAATTTACAGCCATCTCCATCGGTAATGCGAACCACTATCGTGGAGTCGCGGTCTATGCCGGGGATTGTCAGCATCATGTTCGTATCCCCTGATATGTGATCAACAGGACGCGTCCAATAATACTGGTAAGGGGCCTTGGCAAACAATATCAGCGGCTGCAAACGCATGGTCGTTTTGTAGCACGCAAAGGTGTCTTTGGTGGCCAGGATTGCTGTGGGCGGATCCGGAAGGATTATTGTATCGCGGTAAATTGTGGGGCAGTTATCGGAGTTGTTTACCGTGTGCACCATGATATATTTACCGCCGGTTTTGTAGCGGAATGTATCGGTTTTGCGGGTGGTGTAATAAAACTCCTTGCTTCCGAGGCTGTCGCGAAGGCTCCAGCGGTAAGTGGGAATACCTTTAAAACCTGCAGGGACACTGGCTTCCCAGGCAAAACGGCCGCACTTAAGTTTGGTGTATTTGCGCGTACTGTAGGCACGGGGATTTACTTTCACCTTGAAACCGCGGATGGCTTGCGATGGCTTGGGGCAGTGATCGTCGGTAGCGGTTACGGTAAAGGAATAAGACACATCACTGGCCTGCCCTACCTTGGTTTGCCAGCAGAATTCTGCTGTTTTTTCGCGGTCTTTGGGGTTAAGTATTGTGAAGGTTGCTCCCGGGATACCACGGTTCCATTTCATTTGAACCGTGTCGGGGATGGTCTGGTAAGGAGTAAATGTTTCATCTTTACCATCTATCTTGAAACAGATTTTATCACCCTCACAAACTTTGTTGGTGGCAGGGCCTTCAATCGTAGGAGATTTATTGTAACCACAGTCGTCTTTTACAATTAATTGCATATCGCGTCGGGTTTTACCTACTACTATCCATTTCGCGGTAGCGCTGTCTTTTCTATATTCTGTTATTTCGATAACGACAATGCCTACCTCGTCGCATTTAGTAGGTGTAAAGATAATGTCACCTGAGCTTGTATCCAGCCAAAAACCGCGCGGCGGCTTGGTACTGGTATTGGGAACGCAATCCACCTTGCCAGGAGGGATGCAATAGGGCGTCATGGGATAACGAGGACTGAATGGCGAACTGTAATTAACGCTGGTTGTAGGCAGTGAGTTAATACCTGCTACCAGTTTATACCCAAAAGAGTCGAAATCAGTTGTGTCCATCGCTCCATTATTGAAATAGTATGCCTGATTACAACAAAGGAAACCAATAGGTTCATTTGACAAAGAAGGACTTGAATTGCACTTATTCCTTGTTTTGGGAATATTGCAAATGTTAATCATACAAGTAGACCAGAAATCATTGTTGGCAGGTCCTGTAGTGATAGCGCCATTGCGGCAACACTGACCGATGGCAAATGTAACCTCACAGCAATTGCTCTTATTTTTAAAATTGCTAAGGGGACTGGCATTAAAATCTACAGTGGTTTCAAATGTATGTTCTTCAATACCTTCTCCGGTAAAACCTGTATTCTGAGGATTACAAGGTCTTGATGCAGAGGAACAACGGGGTGTTACATCCCTAATTCCTGTTCGTGTAATACTTAGATTGTAAGCACCACAGGCATTGCCACCGCTAAGACCTCCGAATGCCTGGAACGAGGGACCTGAGAAGGAAATCCCACGGCAATCACGGTAAATTTTGGCAATTATTTTGTATTTGCCATTCCCGAGACAACGGTAAGTCATATCGGCTCCCATCATGTGGGTTGCAGAGAGTTTACCGGAAAGACCCATTATTAGGGCCATTGCAAACAGTATTTTTCTTAACATTATCAATTTATTCAAAATGGTTGCTTTGTAATTGACACAAATAACCACATTGTTGTTGCATCAAAAATAGGCTTTTTTTATTATTTCAACAAAGTATTGACTAAAATGATAGGTCATCGGGAGTGCGAATGTTGTGTATTTTAGATTTTTTTCAATCACAATGATTGGCTCAATATCAATGTGATTAATTTAATTCACTTAATTTTGCCAATTAACCAATTATGAAATACCAGCGCATACCAACATCATTATTTATTAAAAACCGAAAGAAGTTCACTGCCTCGATGAAACCAGGTTCTATAGCTATTTTCCATAGCAACGACGAGGTTCCAAGAAACGGGGATGCATTCCATAAATTCAAGCAAAACTCAGATTTGTTTTATTTATCAGGGATTGATCAGGAAGAAACTATTTTAGTATTATTTCCTGACTGTCCAAACCCACTTTACAGAGAGATGCTTTTCATCAAAGAAACATCAGTGAAGATTGCAATTTGGGATGGGGCAAGGCTGATGCCTGAAGAGGCTTCAGCGGCCAGCGGCATTGAAAGGGTATTTTGGTATCACGAATTTAAAAAAACCATACATGCCGCGTTTTTAATGGCAGAAACTATTTACATGAACTTAAATGAAAATGACAGGTCAACTGATACAGTACCTGCGAACGCATTTAGGTTTGCCCATGAAATAAAGTACCGCTACCCTGCTCATAATTATGCGCGAAGTGCACCCATTCTGGCACAATGCAGAATGGTCAAAGAGCAAGAAGAAATAGATTTAATCTCAGAAGCTGTAAATATTACCCGTGCAGGTTTTGAGCGATTGTTAACATTTGTCAAACCGGGTGTGTGGGAGTATGAAATTGAGGCTGAATTAATTCATGAATTTACCCGTCGACGCTCTAATGGATTCGCTTTTGACCCTATCATAGGGAGTGGTTCAAGTGCATGTGTCCTTCACTATGTTGAGAACAATAAAATATGTAAAGACGGAGATCTGCTGTTACTTGATTTTGGCGCAGAATATGCCAATTACAATGGCGATTTAACACGTTGTTTGCCGGTGAACGGGAAATTTACACCTCGCCAAAAGGCTGTATACAATGCTGTCTTACAAGTCCATAGGGCAGCAGCGGGACTTTTAAAGCCCGGAAAAAAACTTCCTGAATATCATCAGGAAGTATGTGAGGTAATGACAGAGCAGCTGGTAAATCTAGGGTTGCTGACAATGGATTATGTAAAAAAAGATAAACGTGCTTTTGCCAGGTACTTCATGCATGGCACAAGTCATCACCTGGGTCTTGATGTTCATGATGTGATGCATCGGTTTGGAGAATTGCAGGTGGGAAATGTATTAACCATTGAACCCGGAATTTATATACCTGAAGAGGGAATCGGCGTAAGAATTGAAAATGATGTTTTGCTTACAGCAGAAGGCATTCACGATTTTATGGCTGGATTGCCGATTGAGGCAGGGGAAATTGAAGAATTGATGAATCCTTAAGATTTTCAGTTCCAGCCTTCTTTGCCCTTGAGCGGTACAAATCTAAAAGGGCCAAAAGACTCTTTTTTAAAGGTTCCGTCTGCATTTTTGGTAAACCTATACATGGTTTGCGAATCCGGTTGATCTCCTATGGGAATGATAAGACGGCCATTCACAGCAAGTTGATCCGTCAGGTTTTTCGGCAATTCAGGTGCACCTGCAGTAACGATAATTGCATCATAAGGCGCGGATGCCGGTAAACCCAGTGTTCCATCTCCATGAAAACATTGCAATTGGTTGTCCAAAATTTTAAGCACTTTATGGGCTTCTTTCAGCAATGACAGCACCGTTTCTATGGTGTATACCCGTGCCCCCATGGCCGATAGCACAGCAGCCTGATATCCACTACCCGTGCCGATTTCAAGCACTTTATCTCCCGGTTTTATTTGCAACAATTGACTTTGAAATGCTACTGTGTACGGTTGTGAAATTGTTTGACCATGGCCAATGGGGAATGGAGCATCTCTGTATACAAACTGTTCGAAATCTTTTGGGAAAAACAATTGCCTGGGAACACGGCCAATGGCCTGTAAAACCTGCTCATCCGCAATTCCTTTCTGCCTTAGCTCTGCAACTAGCTGATTTCGTCTGCCCGCCATGACAGGACTTTCGGATATGGATGGGTTTGTGAACATGTGTTAGAAACCGATAAATTTTATTTTGTGCATGGCAATGCATTTTTGCCACAGGTTACAAAAATAAGCGAGCCGAATTTAATAATTTACATGAAACTGAAAACTGTCATTATAGGCACACATAGAAAAGCTGAAATTTTTACGCACCTGCTTCAGGACAACAATACGTTTCAATTTAGCGGCTATTACGATCCTGACAGTGAATTGAACGCAGATGGCGCAGGTAATTTGCTGTATGCTTTTGAACTTGCAGAAAAAGCAGATGTTTTCATAATTGACAGACATGTGCATTACATTGATGCATCCTTACTTGAAAATCTTACACGTCTCGGGAAGCACATACTTATAGATGGCTTTTTAATTCAAGACAACAGAATTACGGAACAACTTATTCGACTGCATGCCGAAAGCGGCAATTGCTTCCACGTTGCCAATACCCTTTATAACAAACCCTTGTGCACAACTGCATCTCAGTTTGTAAGAAAGCCAAGGTTTATTAAACTGGAGAAAGAGTGCAGACCACCTGCACCCGGTGGCTTTGAGACATGGTTATTTAGGGAACTGGCACAAGATCTTGATTTGGTTATCAGAACAGCACAAAGTGGAATACGAGATGTTTCGGCCAGACCGTTGTTTCTATTCGGGAAAAATCCTGATCTGTTGAATATTCATATTGAGTTCGATAATGATTCGGTCTGTCATATTTCTGCAGGGCGGGCCATAGAGCCCGGAACACACCGGGTGAAGATTTATCAGCAAGACAAATTATTTTCATTGGATTTTGCGGAAAACACCCTTAATGAATACAGGCAAATTGAGAATAAAGACCAACTCTCCTTTTTAGAGGAAACTGAATCCCAGCAACAGCAGGAATTAACACTCATACAAAGACCTGTTATTCCTTTTGATGTCTGGAAAATGGAATTTAGAAACCTTGAGGAAAACATTGCAAAGGGACTAACACCATTAACCTCACTTGAAAATATTCTGGAAGTAAACAAACTTGCATCGTTGATTACTGAAAAGGTTCAAAGACGCTACCATGAGGTTTAAGCGCAGTAAATTACTTTTGAGTTACGTCCGTTCATGTTGTATTTTCGCAGCGTGGGTTACCGTATTTTTATTCCTTTTCTTCTCCCCTTGCTGGTATTGATTGCCGCTTGTGACAAAGAAGCCGAGCCCATTCCATCTTATATTCGAATAGATTCTGTAAGCGTTGAAACTAAACCTGCTCAGGGGAATAATATTCAAGATATCTCCGCTGTTAACGTATATGTGGATGAGCAATATATGGGACTGTTTGAAATCCCGTGCACTATTCCGGTATTATTTACAGGTAAACACAAACTTTCAATTATCCCCTCAGTTAGGTTGAACGGGGCTCTAAACCAACATGTAACTCACAGATTGTTCAATAGAGCTGATACGACCATAAACCTCACAGAGGGCAAAATAACCAATGCGAGCAATATAAAACTAACGTACAAGAGCAATACTGAATTCGCCTGGCTGGAAGATTTTGAAGACAACAACAGTAGTTTAGTCCGCTTATTTTCAGCAGGTGGTGATACATCTTATATTTCAACTGAACCATTTTCATTAAAAGGCCGCTATGCGGGAAACACGCGCTGCATGAAGATTGTAATTGGTGCTGCAGATACTGCCAAAACGGTAGATATGGCGTCTTTCAAGTATTTTGGAAATCTACCACTTATGGGGACAGATATAATATTGGAATTTGATATTAAAACACCTGTACCTGCTCAAATGGCGATCATCAGGAAAAACAGTTCCGGAAAATTATACCTGCCATACGTTTACATCTTCGAAACCAATGGCAACTGGAAGCGGTTTTACATTAATCTTATTTATGAATTGTATAACCAGCCAGGTGATACAGAAATACAGCTGATGATTAGCCCGATAAAACCTCCTGAAGTGAAGAATAGTCAGGAAATATTCATTGATAATATACGTTTCAGCTATCCCAAATGAACCGTAAATTTCAAATTAGCCTGCATGTTTTTGCTGACTTAACTTCGGCGGCAGCATCCTGGTTTTTATTTTTCCTATACAGGAAACAAGTTGTTGAAGCTGTAAAACATGGATATGAAATACCGGTAAATAATGATATGAAACTTTATGCCGGCCTAATAGCCTTACCCATCATGTGGCTTATGGTTTATGCGGGTAGCGGATATTATAAAAATATCTTCAGAAGAAGCCGTCTTAGAGAGGTAGAAAGAACATTTATTTCAGGCATTGTGGGCAGTTTGGTCATATTCTTCATGCTTATTTTGGATGATAGTGTTGCCAACTATAAAGACTATTATAAATCGTTGTTCGTTTATTTTTCTCTGCATACAGGAATTACGCTAATCTTCAGAATTTTGTTAGTCAGCAGAACCATTTTCATGATTCAACATCGCAAATGGGGCTATAAAACACTGCTTGTTGGCAATGGAGCCAATGCCAATAAATTATATCGTGAGTTATCTGATGCTAAAAAGTCTGAAGGGTTTTTTATAGAGGGATATATTTCGGGAAAAGGCAATGTCTCAAGAGAAATGGGGAATTTGCCATGCTTGGGGAACAAAGAGCAGATATCTGGCATAATTCGGAAACACAGTATAGAAGATGTTATCATTTGCCTCGATGATGAAGAACACGACTGGGTTCCGGGTTTGGTGGACCAAATACAAAATGAAAAAGTGTATTTAAAAATATTGCCAGACAGTTATGGCATGGTGCTGGGCATGGTGAAAATGAACAACATACTGGGAGCTATGCTGGTGGAAGTAGATTTTGAAGTAATGCCACAGTGGCAGAAGACAGCCAAACGAGTCTTTGACATCGTGATTAGTCTGTTTGCTTTAATTATTGGCCTGCCCTTATTTATTCTTATTGGCTTAGCTATTAAACTTGATAGTGCCGGCCCTGTGTTTTTTAGACAGGAAAGAATTGGATTTAAGGGAATGTCGTTCCAGATTTTTAAATTCAGGAGTATGCGAAAGGATGCGGAGCGCAGCGGGCCGCAACTCAGCAGTGAAAAGGATGACCGCAGAACCAGGGTAGGCGCATTTCTAAGAAAGTCCAGATTGGACGAATTACCTCAGTTTATCAATGTGCTGAAGGGAGATATGAGCATTGTGGGTCCAAGACCGGAAAGACAATTTTTTATTGATCAAATTGTGAAAAAAGCTCCTTATTATGTAAGACTTCACCGCATTAAACCAGGTATTACCAGCTGGGGGCAGGTGAAATTTGGGTATGCCGAAAATGTTGATGAGATGGTGGAGCGCATGAAATATGACATCCTCTATCTGGAAAACATGAGTATTGGTCTGGATATCAAAATCATGATTTATACAGCACTTATTATGATTCAGGGCAGGGGTAAATAAGCCAAACAGATATCACTAATTTCCCTAATTATACAATTAAAGCCACTTTGGAGTTTTTTTTGAACTGTGCTGCTATGAAAACAAATTTACACTTGATCCATTTATATAAGATCTGTATAATTACAAATGAAACTTAACCCCGATACCCTCAGCCCATTTATAAGAATCTGGAGCCTTGCGGGAACTGAAAGAAGAAACATTCGTTTTCTTTACATATATGCCATTTTGGCAGGTGCAATAAGTTTGATTGTGCCACTGGGAATACAAGCCATCATCGGGCTTGTACTTGCAGGTAAACTCAGCAGCAGCTGGTTTATTCTGATTATGCTAATCACGCTGGCAATTTTACTTTCCGGACTAACAGGGCTGGCTCAGCTTAGTATACTGGAATCCATCCAAAGCAAATTATTTGTGCGCACTGCTTTTGATTTTTCTCAAAAACTGGCATCTGCCTCCAGATCTCTGCGGAAATATACCAGCTTTGTGGAGTTGTCTGAAAAATTTCTGGATATCATCACCGTTCAGAAAAGCTTTAGTAAACTTCTGTTAAGTTTTACCGCTTCCCTACTTGAAATCATCTTCGGTGTAGTGTTGCTTGCTATATACCATCCTTCATTTTTAATATTCGGGCTCACACTGCTTATTTTGGTTGCTCTGGTTCTGAGGGCCACATACACCCGTGGGGTAGAATCTGCAAGATCTGAAAGTAATTATAAATTTAAAACTGCATTCTGGCTCACGGAAATTGCCCAAAACCGGGTAACATTTAATTTGAAGCAAGAGCAAAATTTTCACCTGAAAAAAACCGACGAATATTTGAAGGGCTATGTAGGCAGTAGGCAGGCACATTTCAGAATTTTATACAACCAGGCGGCTATAGCTATAGGTATGAAAGTGGTATTGACCATGGCCATGCTTTTTCTGGGCAGTTTTTTATTGGTACGGGAAGATATCAGTCTGGGGCAATTCCTGGCATCAGAAATTCTCATTATCTCTTTGGTAGATGCAGTTGGCAAACTGGTAATTTCTGTAGAAAGTGTATATGATGCCGGAATTGCATTAGAAAAACTAGGCTCGGTTACGGATGCCATCATCGACGAACGTGTTGAACATGCTGCCCATACGGGTATTGCTGCAGAGCCTCCTATTGTTACGCTCGTAGAGAGAAAAACAGGAAAACCCGTCATTGAAATACAGTCTGGTCAAAAAATCGGTATTTGCGGATTACCCGGAATTGGCAGAACCCGGATTTTAAAAACAATTATTGGAGATCTGGAAACGGAATATGCATCTCAACTGAATTATGTTCCGGTTGAAAACATCTCTGGTGAAGGCCTTGGAAGTATTACCGGTATTTGCCTGCAGGGCAGCAATATATTTGAAGGCACACTTGCTCAAAATATTGTATTGGGTAATGAACCAGATTTAAAAGAACTAACGGCCCTTAGCAAAACATTAAACTTGCACAGTTATGTTTCTTCTTTGCCGGGTGGATTTAATTATGAGTTTGAATCAGAAAGCGGAATTCCCAACAGTATTGCACGTAAAATCCCGCTGGCAAGGGCTTTGTACCATACTCCTCCCCTAATTTTAATAGATGATGTCTGGAGCGCATTTACCAAAAAGGAACTGAATACTATTTTAGATCATTTGAAAAAAACACCTTCAACCGTGATTTTTATTAGCAATCAAATTCCGGTTTTGGCTAGCGCTGACGCTTGCCTGTATCTTGATGAAAACGGTCTGACAGATTTGGGTAAAATTTCAGAAAACAATGTTCCACAAGCAATACAAGACATTACATGGCATTGATATCAGATAAAAAAGACACTTACCAAAGTGAGTTGCTACTTTCAGAGAGTCCCTGGACACAGAAAAGAATGAGCAGGGTTCTGATATGGCTGTCACTGCTTATTGTATTGTTTATGTTTCTCCCCTGGACACAAAACATACAGACGCAAGGAATGGTAACCACGCTTCTCCCCAATCAACGACCACAGGAAATTCAAACTATCATTGGCGGCAGAATTGAAAAATGGCATGTTACGGAAGGCGACTATGTGAGAAAAGGCGATACCATTGTAAGAATTAGCGAGGTGAAGGAAAGCTACCTGGATCCAAAACTGCTGGAACAAACTGAAACCCAGATAAGGGCTAAGGAGAGCAGCGTAAACAGCTATACATCTAAAATCGAAGCCATAAACCGACAGATTGCTCAATTGGAAGTCAATCAGGATTTAAAGCTCAAACAGGCTAAGAATAAAGTGGAACAGGAGCAGATGAAGGTAAACAGCGAATCTGCTGAACTGACAGCCAACAAAACAGCCGAAAGCACAGCCCGACAGCAGTTTTCCCGTGACAGTGGTCTGGAGAAAAAAGGCATAAAAAGTCCACTGGAAGTAGAAAACCGCCGTGTAAAATGGCAGGAAAGCATTGCCAAACGCATTTCAGCAGAAAACAAACTGATGGCAGCGCGTGCGTCCTTGGAAAATGCCCGATTTGAATTGCGAAACATTACGGCGGAATATGGCGAGAAAATGGCCAAAGCAGAAAGTGACCGTTTCAGCGCAATCAGCAACCAGATGGAAACCGAAGCGGAAATAAGCAAACTTCGAAACCAATATAGCAACTATAGCATCAGAAGCGGATTTTATACCATTTTAGCCCCACAGGATGGATATGTAACCAAAACACTGGCCAGTGGTATAGGCGAAACCGTAAAGGAGGGTGAGGCTATTTGTACAGTAATGCCCTCAGCCGTTCATCTGGCGGTGGAAATGTATGTGGACCCCATGGATATGCCGTTGGTCAAAAAAGGTCAGCATGTGAATTTTGTTTTTGACGGCTGGCCAACCATTGTTTTCTCAGGATGGCCAAACTATACCTACGGAACCTTCCCCGGCAGGGTATTCGCGATTGACAACACGCCCTCTTCTAATGGGAAATACCGATTGCTGGTAGCACCTGAAGTTGGCACGAAACAGTGGCCGCTTCAGTTGCGTGTAGGAACCGGTTCACACGGTTATTTGCTGCTGAACAGGGTGCGTGTATGGTATGAAATCTGGCGACAGCTCAATGGTTTCCCTCCAGACTATTACAAAATCGAAACTGCACCAACCAAACCCAAAAAATGAGGATTGCAACCATACTGATGTTGTTTGCGGGTTTCATTGCCCCTGTCTTTGCACAGGACAGAGGAAACATAAATCTGGGTATGGTTTTAAAGCAGGTGGGTGCAAATCATCCAATCACAAAACAAGCAGCTCTATTTCCAAAGCAGGGTGAAGCATATCTGAGATATGCAAGAGGTGGTTTTGATCCTAAACTATTTTTTGCCCAACGGGAAAAAACCTTTAAAACAGAAAATTATTACAATGAGACATCAGCCGGTATATGTATTCCAACCTGGTATGGTGTGGACATTAAGGCCGGTTATGAGAAAAATGATGGGATTTACTTAAGTCCGGACATGAAAACCCCCGACAATGGTCTTTCTTATGCGGGTGTAGACATTCCACTTTTACGAAACATGGTTACAGATGCCCGTAGGACCGGCGTAAGGCAAGCCCAGCTTTTTAAGGAACAAAGCGAGGCTATGCGCTCTCAGCTGCTGAATGAGCTTGCACAACAGGTAATCATGGATTATGCAGGCTGGTATTACGCATGGCAGGAAAAAGAGATTTGCAGGCAGGCGGTGACACTTCTAAATGAACGAATGTTTGCCATCCGTTCTGAGTTTCTTGCAGGGAGTAAATCTGCAGCAGACACCATAGAGACATCTGCCCAGCTAGGTAGTTTTAACATGTTGTTTCGCGACGCGGCGGTGAAAGAATACAAAAGCCGTCTTATGCTTTCCGCCCATTTGTGGAATGAAGCCGAACAACCGATATCTGTCAGGGACGGTGTAATTCCGGATAATACCGGACTCGATTTTCTTGATAGCATGTTACAGTCCTTCCCTTACACACTTGTAAATGAAAGTCTTCAAAACATGCAACCCAATCTGCAAATTATGAATTTGTATGTTCAGAAGAACCAACTGGAAATGAGGCTAAATAGGCAGGCAATGTTGCCGGAAATCAACCTTAAATACCGAGCGTTGAGTCCCGGTTATTTTGATTTACCTGCGGGCAACAGCATGCGGATGAACTCCACTTTTGGTATGGGTTTCAGCAGCGCACTTTTTTTAAGAAAAGAACGTGGTGAATTTGAACTTTCCAGGCTGGCCTGGCAGGAATCCGGATTGAAGTTGAAACAAAAAATCCGTGAAACTGAGCAAAAAGTGGATGGTTTGTACCGGGAAGCGATTACCTACGCATCGCTAAGCCGAGATTTTGCTATCATTAGCGGGCAATACAAACAATTATATGAAATTGAAAAAACCCGTTTTACTGCAGGTGATGCTACAGTTTTTTTGGTTAACATGCGGGAAACGCGCTGGATAGAAACGCTGCTCAAATTGAATGATTATCGATATAAACAGGTTCAAAGTGCAACCCGATATCTTGAAACTTCAGGTGTGATAGGCAGAATCTTTTAATCATACCTAAAACCAAACATCATAAGTACATATAGCAAGTTTGATGTTTTGGCATTTAAAAATGCCTTAAAAGTGTTCAAATTGTGGAAAATTAGGCATTTAAAAGCATGTCAGCTCCCTGCTTTTGGTTGTATTTTTACAAACAATAAAAAACGAACTTTTTCGGAATAAACAATGAGCGATCAAAATAGTGGGAATTACGGTGCAGACAATATTACCGTACTTGAGGGATTAGAGGCAGTGCGCAAGCGCCCTGCGATGTACATCGGAGATATCGGGCCCAAAGGCCTTCACCATCTGGTATATGAAGTGGTAGACAACAGCATTGATGAGGCCCTGGCTGGTCATTGCCGCAATATATATGTCAGCATTCTCGAAGACAATAGCATCCGGGTTTTGGATGATGGTCGAGGCATTCCTACCGGCATGCACCAAAAAGAGAAAAAAAGTGCATTAGAAGTAGTAATGACTGTATTGCACGCTGGAGGCAAGTTTGATAAAGATACCTACAAAGTATCTGGTGGTTTGCACGGTGTGGGTGTAAGTTGCGTGAACGCTCTTTCAAAACACCTCAAGGTTCGTGTTTTTCGTGAAGGCAAAATTTTCCAGCAAGAATATCAGATTGGTAAGCCGCTGTATGATGTGAAAGTGGTGGGAGAATCTGAACAAAGGGGCACAGAAGTTACCTTCACACCTGATGATACCATTTTTCAAGCCACAGAATACCAGTTTGAAACGCTTCAAAATCGTTTGAGAGAGCTTGCCTACCTAAACAAGGGCATTCGTTTGGTACTTACTGATGAGCGCAATAAAGATGAAGAAGGCAATTTTCACTCGGAAACTTTCTTTAGCGAAGGTGGTTTGAAAGAGTTTGTTGCATACATTGACGGAACCCGTGAAAAGCTGATTCCAGAGCCCGTATACTGCGAAAGTGATAAATATGGTATCCCTGTAGAAATTGCATTACAGTATAATACCGGATACAGTGAAAACCTGCATTCATACGTAAACAATATTAACACCATTGAAGGGGGAACCCACGTTGCGGGTTTCCGCAGGGCCCTTACCCGAACCTTGAAAAGCTATGCAGAAAAGCAGAAATTGCT
>VHBA01000051.1 GCA_016872175.1 Sphingomonadales bacterium
CCCCTGTCCATGCTCATCATCTGCGCCACCTTGAGGGCACTGCCTTTCAGCGTGCTCAGGGTTTCGTAAATATCCCCGGCGTTATCTTTGTGCAACTCTTCCCTGCTCACATCCGCATTTACCAGTTTTTTGGCATAATGCTTTATATAATTACCTCCCACCTTCACCCCGGCACCGGCAATGTGCGCCGCACGCTCAATGCGTGATTTGGGTATTCTCTCCTGCGTTTTCAAGGATTATGAAAAAGATTTTTTGGCACGCTGAAACATGAATTTGCCAAAATCCAGCACTTCATCTAACAGGTTTTCGCCCATGAGTTTAAAACCAATATTCACGGTCTTTTCAATCGCTGCATCGGTATCTTCAAAGTCTTTAGATGTGTCTTTCAGCCAGAAATTGAGCAGGAATAGGGTTTGCACCCAAAGGCCGTGCTTAAATTGATCTGAAACAAATTTTCTGTCTGCCACCTGTCCGGCTGCAATGCCTGCCGATACAATGTTTGAGGCATAATCCAGAAAAGCATGGCGAAAATCCTGCAGTGCAGAATCCATGGGGTTGATGCCTTTCATGGATTTCTCCGCCAGGTAAAGCACATAGCTGCGGTGCTGCATGAGTTCCTGTGTCCACAGAAAATAGAAAGCACTCAGTTTTTCAGCTGCGCTGAATGAACCATATTGGGCATCCGCTTCCAGCTTATGGCGGGTGGCATCAAAAACATGCACCCAGAAATATCGGTCCAGGGCTTCGAAATTGCTGAAATGCGCGAAAAAATCCGCGTCTGTTTTTTTCAGCTTTTTCATAAAAATGTAAACCGATTCCGGCTTTTTACCATGCTCCAGCTGATACTGAATATACTTTTGCAGCAATGATGATGTATCCATACTTTTTGTCGTATAGATATAACCCTCAGACAGGGGTTTTTGTTTGGTTTTCTATATGAAAATTACGCGTAGCGGTTGCCCACCCACACAAATCGGCGGTTCACGTATTCAGGGGTGGTGAAACCTGCGTTTCCGCTGGGGTTTCCGCCCGATACATGAAAATCGCTGAAAGCAGCGTGCTGGTTCACAAAAGCAGCTCCGGTAAAGTTGAAGCTCACGGGCGTGAAGGCGGCATTCATGGCTTCGGCCACTTCTGTTTTGAAAGCTTCTTGTGTGGTGTAGCAAAGACAGGTAATAGCGCCCAGTTCGGCAGCAGAAGCCGCAGCCAGGTTCAGACTTTCAGCACTGCTGGCGGTTTTTACCACAAACACAGCCGGACCAAAACACTCATGTTTCCAAACTTGTGCACTGACGGCATCGCTAACCATTACCACCGGGCTTTTCATGCGGGCATCGGGAAATTCGGGATGCGGCACAGGAATGCTGTCCAATGCTACGGCTGTATGCTTTTTGGCTTCATCTACGCGGCTCACGGTAAGGTCGTTTTGTATGGCACCCAGCGTATACGGCCCCATTTTGGGATTTTCCACCAGGCCTTTCACCGCATTACTGATTCCGGCAACCACTTCATCAAAGCTAAGATGCCCATCGGCAGTGGCAATTCCGTTTTCAGGTACAAAAATATTCTGGGGAGCGGTGCACATTTGTCCGCTGTAGAGGCAAGCACTGAAGGCAATATTGCCAAAAACAGCCTGTGCATCAGCCACAGAATCAAGAATGATGCTATTTACACCGGCTTTTTCGGTAAATGTAATTTTTCCGGGCATGGCTTCAATCACATCGCCAAAGGCAGAACCACCGGTATAATCAATCAGCTTCACATCGGAGTGTTCTGCCAGTTTTTTGGTGATTGGATTTGACAAAGTATCAGCAGCCATTTGAACCACATTGGCCGGAAGGTCTGCAGACAGCATTGCCTTTTGAATTTCTTCAAGCACAATGGCAATGGGCAGAATGCTCTTGGGGTGTGGCTTCACAATCACCGGATTGCCTGCTATCAAAGAGGCATAGAGACCGGGAACGGTATTCCATGTAGGAAAAGTGCTGCAACCGATAACCAGCGAAATGCCACGGGGAATGGGATTAAAATCCTTTTTAATCTGCAAATCGAACTTGCCCATGGGTTTCACCCAGTCTACAAAATCGGTAAAGCGAGTCAGTTCCTGATAAGCCAAGCTCAGCACTTCCATGGCGCGGTCATTGGCATGGGGGCCGCTGGCCTGAAAACTCATCACAAAGCTTTGACCGGTGGTGTGCATGGTGGAATAGGCAATTTCAAAAAACCGCTCAGACACGTTATTCAGAGATTGCACCAGAATTTCGGCACGTTTTTCTACCGAGGTATGTTTCCATGCAGACCATGCACTTCGGGCATAAGCCACCAGATCTTCCGCCTCGTAATAAGGGTATTGTATTCCCAATCCCACCATCATATACGGAGAAACCTCCTCGCCTACCCTGCTGCTGTGCGGGTTTTCGGCCAGACAGCTAAAATCGGTATTCAGGTGTTTTTGAAATGATTCAAGTCCTTTGGCATTGGCGTCTTCAGCGTATGCTTTGGGATTTTCGGGATAAGCAGCGTAAAACTGCCTGTTTTTTTGTGCCTCAATGGCTAGCTGTATCTGGTTTTGGGCTTGTGTGCTCATGATTTTTGTACTTGGTATTATGCCTGGCCGGTTTGACCGCCGAAATTCAACGGGATGGCTGGATTCGACTCGTTTTCATCCAGTTCTATTTCGCCAAACGTATGTTCAAATTTCGCAATGTTATCGCCCAGGGCAAACAACAATCTTTTGGCATGCTGAGGAGCCAGTATAATGCGGGATTTCACCTTGCCTTTGGGAACACCTGGCATCAGACGCACAAAATCCACGATAAACTCGGTATTGCTGTGGGTGATGATGGCAAAATTGCTATAAGTTCCGTCTGCTACTTCGTCAGAAATCTCAATGTCTATGGGGGGATTGTTATTTTCCATAATTGAATATTTTATAAATTACAACAGCAAAGATACTGAAGGTGATATCAAGCTAGAAAAAAAATGGTAAGTTTGTATTAAACCCAAACAGGCACAACAACGTCTAAATTTTGATGAAAAAATTCATTCTCGTTTTAAGCATACTTTTCGCCTCTCGTGCATTTGCCCAAACACCCAACTGGAGCGAGCATGTAGCCCCTATTTTATACAAAAACTGCACCAACTGCCACATTGAAGGCGGCATTGCGCCTTTCTCATTGGTGGGATATGAAAAAGCCGTTGCTTATGCCGGCGGAATAAAAAATGCAACCGCTTCCCGCAGCATGCCACCCTGGCCTGCCGATTTACAATATCAGCGATATGCACACGAACGTGTTTTGAGTAATGAGGAAATAGGAGCCATTGCAGCCTGGGTGGACGGCGGAACGCCCAAAGGCGACACCACCAAAGCACCTGCGAAGCCGGTTTTGAAAAAAGGCGGCTCCATTACCAATCCCACCCGAAACCTCAAAATGCCTGATTATTCGGTAAAAACCACAACAGACGAATACCGCTGTTTTGTTTTGCCTACGGGTTTCACAAAAGATCAGTTCCTTACGGCGATAGAAGTTATACCTGGAAACCTGCGTGTGGTTCACCATGCCCTTATTTTTCATGATACTACTGCGAAACCCTCACAGCTGGATGCTGCAGATCCTAAGCCCGGATACCTCAGTTTTGGCGGAACCGGAAGCAGTTCGTCTGATCTTATCGGGATATGGGTACCCGGATCGGAGCCCTATTTTTTCCCAACTGGTTTTGGGATTAAACTACCCAAAAATGGAAATATTGTATTGCAAATACACTATCCTGGTGGTGTAAACAACGTGGTAGACAGCACCAGGGTTATTCTAAAAACCACCACAATCCCTCAAAGACCGGTAGCCATACAACCCGCTTTAAACCACAATGCTCCAAACTTACAAAACGGTCCTTTGTATATTCCGGCCAATCAGGTTAAATCATTCAACAACAAATACGATTTGCCGGTGGATGTTTCCGTATTTACGGTGGGTCCGCACATGCACCTCATTGGCAGTTCCATCAAGGCATTTGGGGTTACCACCAATAAAGACACCATTCGTTTTGTTGATATACCCAAATGGGATTTTCACTGGCAGCGATCCTATACCTTCAGGAATGTGCTGAAAGTTCCGGGAGGAACCAGTTTGCGCGGGCAGGCAAGCTACAACAATACTTCCTCCAATCCTTTCAATCCGAGCAACCCACCGCAAGCAGTTTCGCTGGGAGAAGGCACCAACGATGAAATGTTTCTGGTATATTTTTGGTATACCCTTTATCAACCGGGTGATGAAAATATTGTCATTGATAACGCTGGGCTCAAAAATGTGAGCAAAACTTCGGTATTAAAAACAGAAACCACCCGCATTTATCCCAATCCCAGTTCAGACTTTGCCTGGGTTTCGGATGTCCGTTTTGCCGAAGGCCCTTTACAATGGAGTATCACAGACATGACAGGAAAAATGATACAGCATGGCAGTGATGTTTTGCAAAGCGGGAAACACTGCAAAATCAACGTATCCGAACTAACGACGGGAGCATACCAGATATCAATTCAGCAAGGCAACACAAACTATAGCGGCCGCCTGCTGAAGCAATAATTATTTTACGCAGGTAACCGAAATTTCCACCAAGGCATCTTTGGGAAGCCGTGAAACCTCCACGGTTTCGCGGGCCGGATACACATCATTGATAAAATAACTGCCATAAATGGCATTCACTTTGGGAAAATCATCCATGCTTTTCAGAAAAATGGTCGTTTTTACAATATGGCTAAATTCGAGTCCGGATGCCGTTAACAGGGCTTTGATGTTTTCCATAACCTGTTTGGCCTGGGCCTCCACGCCACCTTCGGCCATTTGTCCGGTTTCGGGATGAAGGGCAATTTGTCCGGAAAAGTACCAGGTATTGCCGGCGCGCACACCCTGACTGTAAGGCCCGATGGGCGCAGGGGCATTTTTTGTAAAAATCGTTTCTCGCATGATGGTTTGCTTATTTTTGTGGCTGCATGAAAACAGGAATACTGGCATCAACAGACAGGCGAAATGCCTGGCCGACGGGTAGCGAAGCCCATTCGCAGATTTCATGGGTGCAAAATAGCCAAGAAGCTGCGCATTTCGATATTTTTATCGATTTGAATTTTGACGCACACCCGGAGTGCATGCGTGATTATGCCGGGAATACCAATACTATTTTTCTGCTCAGTGCTGTCAACCACACTCCTGAAGCGGCTTTCTTTCATGCAGGCATTCCTTATGGTGGTGAAAAAATTTTCGGCATCAATGCCATACCCGGTTTCCTGGAAAGAAGCACCCTGGAAATTTCGGACCCGTTTGGAAAAATAGATGAAGTAGTCGATTTGCTGAATGCACTGCCATTTACCACACTGGAATGGGTAAAAAGCCGCGTGGGAATGGTGACGCCGCGCATTGTATTTATGATTATCAACGAAGCGTATTATACCATGCAGGAAGGCACAGCTGCCGCCCCAGATATTGATACAGCCATGAAACTGGGAACAGCCTATCCCCATGGCCCGTTTGAATGGAAGAATAAATGCGGCATTGCCAATGTTTACCGCACATTGGAAGCCATGTATGAAGATACCAAAGAAGAGCGCTACAAGATTTGTCCGGCGCTGAAAACGGAATACCTGACCTCGGGTTTTCGTTAATACTGCCCCGCCCTCTGCATCACAAGCGTACAAGCTTGTAAATACGGGATATTCGCCTCATCCAGCTTTTTCATAAACTCCGGATTTTCTGTTCCCGGATTGAAAATAACCCTAACTGGCTGCAATCCGATAATTTTATCAATCCAGGCCTGCTGATGCATTGGATTAATATATAATGTTATAGTTTCGGGCTTTGAAAAATCTTCAGGAATACCGCGGTGAATGGGTATGCCCACCACTTCCATCCCTGATTTGCCCACCAATACAGGATTATGGCCATATTCCAGCAGCATTAATGTGGCCATGTGGCTGTAGCGCATGGGATTTTCGGAAGCACCCAGTATCAGTACGGTTTCAGGCATATTGCAAAGTTAAAGCTGCTGCTTCCGCACAGCGAACACCATCCAGTGCCGCACTGATAATCCCACCGGCATAGCCGGCTCCTTCGCCGCATGGATAAAGGTTTTGTACCTGCGGATGCTGTAAATTCTCTTTATCTCGTGGTATGCGCACCGGACTGCTGGTACGGCTCTCTACCCCTACCAGAATGCCTTCGCGGGTGCGGAATCCTTTCATTTTATTGCCCAATACCTGCAAGGCACCGCGAATACGGGAAACTACATCTTCGCTCAGTATCTCATCCATTTTTCTGGGAATGATGCCGGGTACATAGGAACATTCGGGCAAATCAGATGATGCCTTGCCGTTCACAAAATCCTCAATTCGCTGCGCGGGTGCAGTCAGGTTTCCGGCGGTTTCAAAGGCCTTCTGTTCCCACAACGCCTGATATTGCATGGCTTTGAGGGGACCGTATTTTTCAAATCCGGCAAAGTCCTTTTCATCAACTGACACCACAAATCCGCTGTTGGCAAACTTGCCATTCCGTTTACTTGGGCTCCAGCCGTTCACCACCACTTCGCCGGGTGCAGTGGCGGCGGGCGCTATTATGCCACCCGGACACATACAGAACGAAAACACACCCCGTCCGCTCACCTGCTCCACCAAACTATAGGATGCAGGCGGCAACTGGTTTTCAGCAGCATTGCAGCGATACTGAATATTGTCTATCAACTCCTGTGGATGTTCCAGCCGAACGCCCAGTGCAAAGGGTTTTGCCTCAATTTGAACCTTATTTTTATGCAACAATGTGAAGATATCCCTTGCGCTGTGTCCCGTGGCCAGAATTAAGGCCTGAACAGGCCATTTTGACCCATTTTGGGTGCATATTTCCTTAATTTTTCCATTTTCCAGGGTAAAATCCACCATTTTTTGGCCAAAATGCACTTCTCCGCCACAGGCTATAATATGTTGCCGGATATGTTCGATTATACCAGGCAATTTATTGGTTCCGATATGTGGATGCGCCTCCCAGGTAATGGCCGAGGTAGCTCCATGGTGCACCAGTTCCTGCAGGATTTTAGCTACATCGCCGCGCTTGGTGCTGCGGGTATAGAGTTTTCCATCGCTGTAAGTGCCCGCACCGCCCTCGCCAAAACAATAATTGCTGTCAGCATCCACAACATGCTCTTTGTTTAAAATCGCCAAATCGCGCCTGCGCTCTTTAACCGTCTTGCCGCGTTCCAATATAACAGGCTTGAATCCCTGCTCTATCAATGACAAGGCCGCAAACAATCCCGCAGGGCCGCTGCCGATGATATGCACGGGAACCGCATGATGCACATCCCGCCCCAGAAAACCCTGCGCCAATAGCGGCAATTCACCTGGCCCATAAACATCAGCCGTAATGATAAAAAAAGGTTGTTTGCCCCTGGCATCCAGGCTGCGCTTGCGCAATACCACCGTTGCGCCTGCCATACCCGCTGCCTCGCAAAAACGCTGATTTACCAAAACAGCATCGGCATTTTCCGTAGGACTAAAGGTTAATTGCAGGGTTTGAGGCATAGCGACCGCTGCAAAAGTACTATCCGCAAACATTTATACCCACCCAAAACCTAAATAGCGGGGCTTATCATTTCTGTTTTACCTTTGCAGGCATGAGCGAAACGGTAGTCAGCGGTATTCGGCCCACCGGCAAACTGCACCTGGGCAATTATTTCGGTGCGGTACAAAACTTTTTGAAATTTCAGGAAGCCCATCCCTGCTATTTCTTCATTGCCGATTACCATAGTCTTACCACGCACCCTACACCCGAAGATTTGGGTGGCAGTGTGTACCGCGTTTTCGCTGAATACCTGGCCCTGGGATTGAATCCCGAAAAATGCACACTTTACCTGCAAAGCGATGTTCCCGAAGTAGCCGAACTGTATTTATTCCTCAACATGAACGCCTACCTGGGCGAACTGGAACGTGTGAGCAGTTTCAAGGAAAAAGTACGCAGCCAGCCCAACAACATAAACGCGGGGCTTCTAACCTATCCGGTGCTGATGGCCGCCGATATTCTCATTCACCATGGCACCCGCGTGCCCGTGGGCAAAGACCAGGAGCAACACCTCGAAATGGCCCGCACCTTCGGTAACCGTTTCAACCGCATGTACAACACTGAATACTTCAAGGAGCCATTTGCCATTGGTTCTGATGATGGTTTGGTGAAAGTGCCCGGACTAACCGGCGGTGGCAAAATGAGCAAAAGTGCCGGTGAAGCCGACAACATTTACCTCGATGACGAGCCCGAAGTGCTGCGCAAAAAAATCATGCGGGCGGTGAGCGACAGCGGTCCGGCCGAGCCCGGCAGTGCCAAATCGCAGCCCGTGCAAAACCTGTTTGACCTGATGGCACTGGTTTGCAAACCCGATGTGATTGCCCATTTCGACGAAACCCATAAAAACGGCACCATCCGCTACGGCGATTTGAAAAAACAGCTGGCCGAAGACATGGAAACCTTTGTGGCGCCACTTAGAAGCCGCATTCAAGATATGCTTAGCAACAAGGAACTGGTGACCCAAGCCGCCAAACGCGGTGCTGAAAAAGCCCGTGAAAGCGCCGCCAAAACCATCACGGAAGTGCGCAGCATGATGGGCTTCAGGGGTTTCTGACCGGTTTATTTGGAAATCTCGGTTATTTTTCGTATATTTATATTTTGTTGCTGACCGCCAATAATTCTGCATTATGCTTTAATTTGCAATATAAAACATGGACGTTTCCATTGTCATACCCCTGCTAAACGAGGAAGAAAGCCTCCCGGAATTGTACGCCTGGATTAAGCGTGTAACCGATGAACACAAACTTTCTTATGAAATTATCTTCATTGATGACGGAAGCAACGACAGCTCCTGGAAAGTAATTTCAGACCTGAGCAACCAGGATCCTGCCGTGAAAGGCATTCGTTTCCGCAGAAACTACGGCAAAAGTGCCGCCCTGAATGAGGGTTTCAGTTTGGCCGAAGGCGAAATTGTTATCACTATGGACGCCGACCTGCAGGACTCCCCCGATGAAATACCTGGGCTGGTAGCCATGATTCGCGAAGAAAACTACGATTTGGTAAGCGGCTGGAAAAAGAAACGCTACGACAACGCCATTACCAAAAACCTTCCTTCCAAATTGTTCAACTACACCAACCGCAAACTCAGTGGTATCAAGCTGAACGACATGAACTGCGGTCTCAAAGCTTACCGCAATGAGGTGGTGAAAAATATTGAAGTGTATGGCGACATGCACCGATACATCCCCGTTATTGCCAAAAATGCAGGTTTTAGGCGCATTGGCGAAAAAGTGGTAGAACACCAGGCCCGTAAATACGGCAAAAGTAAGTTTGGGCTGGAAAGATTTGTAAACGGCTTTCTGGATCTGCTCACCATATTGTTTATGGGCCGGTTTGGCAAAAAACCCATGCACTTCTTTGGCGTACTGGGCATATTGTCGTTTTTGATTGGTTTTGGTATAGCCACATGGCTGCTGTTAGACAAAGCCATTCATGTGTGGCAGGGCACACCGGCCCCAAAAGTGGCCGATTCTGCGTTTTTCTACATTGGTCTGGTGGTGATGATTATTGGTACCCAGCTGTTTCTGGCGGGTTTTCTCGGTGAGCTCATCAGCCGATCTCACCCCGACCGTAATCGCTATCAGGTTTCTGAAACGACCTTCAGCACCCGATGAAAGGCAAGCACATCGTGATTGTGGGCCCGGCCCATCCCCTGCGCGGCGGATTGGCTACGTTCAATGAACGGCTCGTACGCGAACTGGCAAAAGAAAACACCGTTACCCTGCTGTCCTTTAAACTTCAGTACCCCGGATTTCTGTTTCCCGGCCAAACCCAGTTTACCGACGAACCCGCTCCGGAAGGCCTGCACATTGATACCGCACTGAATTCCGTCAATCCATTCAACTGGATATCGGTGGGCCGCAAATACAAAAAACTGCGCCCCGATCTGATTATATTTCGCTACTGGATGCCGTTTTTTGGGCCCTGTTTTGGCACGTTTGCAAGGATTGTGAAGCAGAACAGACACACCAAGGTGGTTTGCATTGCCGATAATATCATTCCCCACGAACGCCGCTTTTTTGACAAGCCGTTTAACGCGTATTTTTTACCCGTGCTGGATGGCGCCGTGACCATGAGCCGCAAGGTGCTGCAGGATCTGGAAGATTTGAACTTCAACAAACCCAAGCTATACAACCCACATCCGCTATACGACAATTTTGGCGATGCTCTGCCCTGTGAACTGGCCCTACAGGAGCTAGGTTTACCCGCCGATGGTCGTTATCTCCTGTTTTTTGGCTTTATCAGGCGCTACAAAGGCCTGGATTTGCTGCTCAGCGCCATGGCCGATGAGAAAGTGAAACAAACCGGCGCCAAACTGATTGTAGCGGGTGAATTTTACGAAGATGCAGCACCCTACCACGCACAAATAGAGCAGCTGGGACTTGCCGATAGGGTGATACTGAAAACCGAATTTATTCCCAACAGCAAGGTTCCCTTGTATTTCAGTGCCGCCGATTTGGTGGTGCAACCCTACCGCAGTGCTACGCAAAGCGGAGTGAGCCAGGTGGCGTATCACTTCAACAAACCCATGGTAATTACCGATGTGGGCGGACTGGCAGAAAGCGTCCCTGATGGAAAAGTAGGTTTTGTGGTAGCCCCCGAACCCGCCGCCATTGCGGATGGCATTGCCCGCTTCTTCAACGAAAACAAGGCCGCTGAATTCATTGGGAACATGGAAGAAGCCAAAGCCCCATTTAGTTGGGAGGTGTTGGTGGATGGGTTGGAGAAGGTGGGTCTGGGATGATTGTTTAATAGTAAAAAAAGTCTGTTGGTTTTGTCATCCTGAGCCCGTCGAAGGATGACCTTTATTAACCTCTTTCATTACTTCATTCTTCAACTTCTTCATTATTTCATTATTCTATTCCTCCATTCATTAAAACCTTTCCCCCTTTTTCAGCACGGGACACATACCGTACACTATTCACTGTAAACTGTCAACTAAAAAAATACCCTACATTTGTATTTACCAAAACATGAAAAAATGGTTAATTTTTCTTTTCGCGGTGTTGCTCACAGCCAACTGGGCCTGCAGGAAAGATCCGCGTAAAGACCCTACCGGCGGCAACCCTAACCCCGACTGGACCGATGCCAGCCACGGCAACTCGGCGCATGACTATGCTACTGTGTTTCCGCAGGAATCCGTGAACGAGCTGGAAATACACCTGGGTGCAGACAACTGGACTGCTGTACAGGCCAATGTGAAAGCCCTTTATGGCAGTGCATTCGGCGCGGGCATCGGCGGTTTACCTCCCGGCGGCGTAACGGCAGAGCCCGACTATTTTCCGGTTACCGTAAAATTCAGGGGCAAAGCATGGAACAACGTAGGTTTCCGGCTGAAAGGCAATTCAACCCTGAATACTGCCTGGAGATCGGGCATCTATAAATTACCATTCAGGCTGAATTTTGACAAATTCGCTGCACAATTCCCCGAAATCACAGACCAGCATTTTTATGGTTTCAATGGCCTGTCCTTTTCTCCAGGGGCTAAAGACAATTCCCTCATCCGGGAAAAAATCACAGCTGATATTTTCAGAAAAGCCGGCGTACCCGCACCCCAGACTGCTTTCTACAAGGTTTTTATCGACTTTGGCGCAGGCCTGAAATATTGCGGTATATACTGCGCTGTTGAGTTTCCCGAAGACAATATGATCAAAGCCCAGTTTGGCCAGGAAAGCGGAAACATCTATAAACCTGAAAGTAAACTGGCAAGTTTTATCATGTCAGAATTTGACAAAAAGAACAACGAAACGGCAGCCGATTTTAGCGATGTTTCCAACTTTATCAAAGCGCTTCAAGCCCCGCTTCGCAGCACCGATACAGCGGCGTGGCGCAAAGGCGTTGAGACGTATTTCGATATGGACCATTTTTTGAAATACCTGGCCATCAACAACAGCATCGTTAACTGGGATACCTACGGTCTGATGGCTCATAATTACTACCTGTATAACCACAGCAGCCGCAAACTCACGTGGATTCCTTGGGACAACAACGAAGCGCTCACCAAAAGTCCGGGCATTACCGGAACTGCAGGTGGAGGCGGCGGTCCCGGGGGCATGACAGGCCTTTCCCTACGCATGAATGAGGTAGGAACTGCCTGGCCCTTAATCAACTTTGTTGCCAATGACGGTGTGTATTTCAACCGCTACAAAACACATATGCGCGATTTTAAAAATACGTTTTTCAAACAGGCTGACATGGACAACCTGATAGAGAAATACCATACCATGATCACGCCGTTTGTTGTTGGCGCCGAAGGCGAACAACCCAAATACACGCATCTAAGCAGCCAGAACGCCTTTGTGGCAGAAAAAGTCAATTTGAAAACCCATATCAGCAATCGCCTTACGCTGCTAAACCAGTTTGTACCCTGATGGGTTTGCCTCTCCAAACATTTGAAACCATCAATCTACCGGCTTTAAACCGGAGAACTAACTGGGAAAAGCGCAATGACCGCAAATTTGTGGCCCATGTTTCGGTGCTGGATTCTCTGCTGCAAAGTCTTTCCGCAGAATATCTGCTGCTGGAAAATGACGGACACCGCCTGTGGCATTACACCACCGAATACTGGGATACCACGGACCAAAATATGTTTTACCAGCACCAACGCAACAAAGCACACCGCTATAAAATCCGCAAACGCCACTACGGCAGTGAAGACGGCTTTTGGCTTGAAGTGAAAGAAAAAACACCCGATGGCAGAACGCTGAAACACCGGCTTTTCAACCCTGCACCCGCTGAAGCCGAAACATTTATCCAAAACAACAGCCCATATAACCACTGCGAACTAAAACCGGCACTCTTTGTAGACTATGAAAGACTGACTTTTCTGCACAAAACCCTGCCACTCAAAATCACCGTAGATATGAATCTGAAGGCAAATAATGGCCATGCAGATTTTTCATTTACAGACCTGATGATTCTTGAATTTAAATCAGAAAAAAAAGAGGCCGATTATGCCACACGAACGATAAAGGCGCAAGGCCTGAAACCCTGCAGTGTAAGCAAATATTGTATCGGAATGGCTACCTTGCACCCCGAACTGAAACAGAACGCATTTAAACCTACCCTTTTGCAGATAAAGAAAATTAGCACCCATGGAAATTCTTGAACAGTCCGACCTTTTAAACGCCCCTATACTCCTCAGGTTGCTGGCCAACATTGGCGTTATCGCCATTTTAATACTATGGATTTACCGAACCAAGAAAAAGAACAATGGTCTGTTGCTCTGTTTTTTTGCCGTAAACCTCATCATATTTTTTGTGGCGCTGGTGCTGAATAAGGTAAGTCTCAGCACAGGTGCGGCTTTTGGTTTGTTTGCCGTTTTTTCCATGCTTCGCTACAGAACCGAAGGACTGGATGCCCGCGATATGACCTACCTGTTCATGAGCATCAGTCTGGGTTTGTTTGCCGCCATGAGTGCCGGTCTCCCTGATTTCGGCCTGGCTGCAGTATGTCTTATATCCACGGCACTGCTGCTGGATGGCAATTTGCTTTACAAGCAATACAGCAGCAAAGAAATAATTTACGACAATATCCTGCTGATTGTGCCTGAAAAACACCAGGAGCTGATAGCCGATTTACGTGTGCGCACCGGCCTTGACATCGCAACGGTAGAAATTAAACAGGTGGATTTAATGAAAGACACCGCACTGATAGTCGTTTTCTATGTGTAAAAACATTGCACGGCTTTTTTGCCTGTTGTTTAGCCTGCAGGCCATGGGGCAGGCAAGCTTCGATGATCCTGTGGATATGCAGGGCTGGTATGCGTTTTCGTTCAACTGTGCTCCGGCAAAAAAATGGAAGCTGGAAGCAGATTATCAGTACCGAAGCATCAACAATTTAAAAACCTACAATGGCTCATACATGAGCCTGGGCACCTCGCGCAAGGTGGTAAAAAACCTGGATTTGCTGGCAGAATACAGGCTCGCACTGATAAGCAAAGGCACCTACCACCGCGGCAGTTTTGGATTTCAATATGGCGCGGACGTCAAGAAATGGGAGTTTGGACTTCGGGGGCTGTTTCAAAACCAGGTACAGGACTTTGATGACACGGCCAAACCCAGCGAGTCATCCGGTTATGTGCGGTTTCGGTTGGGTGCAAAATATCCCCTCTCCAAAAATGCAACCTTATATGGTTCTGTAGAGCCCATTTTTAAAATCAACGGCATTTTCAT